>JANMEX010000038.1:0-13944 GCA_031377485.1 Phyllobacteriaceae bacterium | reverse complement strand
GAGAAACGGCAGAGAAACCAATGCGGCGCCGGCCAAGTGATAGAGCAGCGTCTTTTCAGGTGGCAGCCTGCCCATATTGGTTTTGCGAATGGTCAAGGCGGTTGCTGCCCATGCAAGGCCACCCGCAATGCAAAGCAAATCGCCATAAATTGCATCAGGTGATGGCAGGCTAAGCTTATCGAAGAAGACCACGGCGACACCGACAAAGGACAGCACAGTTCCAGCAATTTTCAGAGCAGTCGCCCGCTCACCGAGCAGAAAATGCGATCCAAGCAGCGCGAAAAGCGGCATAGTATTGGTCATCAAATTGGCGCGTGAGGCGCTGGTCAAATCAAGCCCGAAGTAGATCAAGGCGAACTCGACGCCAAATAAAAGACCGACCAGCGAACCGCCCAACAGCGAACCATCCTGGGCAAACACTTTGATGCCTTTGTATTTACACCAAACCAGGATCGCACCGCCGGCCAGAACAGCACGGAGGAACGAAAGAAACATCGGGTCAAAACCTTCGACCGCAATCTTGCCGGCGACCGAATTCACACCCCAAACCAGTGTGAGAAAAATCATCATGCCAGCGGCATAGATATCCATTGAGCTATGGCGCTCCGGCGCCTCATGTGCGCTCAATTCGTTGCGCTCGACTCTTCAAATCCGAGCAAGTTCCACGATTGGACCATGTGTGGCGGCAATGGCGCGGTAACATCAATCATCCCGCCCGATGGATGCGGAATCTGGATGCGTCGGGCATGAAGATGCAACCGGTTCTGCATGCCTCCCGGGAAGTCCCAATTGGTGTCCGATTCAAAATACTTTGGATCACCAATAATCGGGCAACCAAGTTCCAGTGTGTGAACGCGCAGCTGATGCGTCCGGCCGGTGTGCGGCGTCAGCTCAAGCCATGTGAGCCGCTGACCAGCCGTCTCAACGATCCGGTACTCGGTAATCGCATGATCGGCACCCTGCTCGCCATGTTTGGCAACACGCATCCGGTCGCCGTCTGGCGTCTGCTCCTTGACAAGCCATGACGACAGCTTGCCCTCCCGGCGCGGAGGCGCACCCTTGACCAGCGCCCAATAGGTTTTGCCGGTTTCACGGTCGCGAAACATCTTGGTCAAAAATTGCGCAGCACCACGTGTTCTGGCAACGACCAGACATCCAGAGGTATCACGGTCAATCCGGTGCACCAGACGGGGCTTCTCGCCTTTCTTGTTGCGCCAGGCTTCAAGCATTTCATCAACATTTCGAACGACGCCGGACCCACCCTGCACCGCAAGGCCAGAGGGCTTGTTAAAGACGAGAACCTTCTCATCCTCATACAGCAACATCTGGCGCAGCACATCGCCGTCTTCCTGGCCGCGGATGGTTTTGCCGGTCAGCGGGCCGCCTTTAGCCGGGGCTTGATCGACCGCGAGTGGAGGAACGCGGACCGTTTGGCCGACTACAAGCCGCGTGTCGGACTTTGCCCGACCACCATCAATGCGTACCTGTCCCGAACGCAACAGCTTCTGCAACGCACCGAAGCCAAGGCCTGGATAATGCACCTTGAACCAACGGTCGAGCCGCATGGCGGCTTCATCAGTTTCAACAATTTTCAGCTCAACGCCGGCCATGATACAACTTTCAACAACAACAGGTGCCCGATAGCATCAGGCAAAACTTCTGGCGAGCCACAATCCGGCAAACAGCGCGGCAATAGCAAAGACAACGCTCGCGACGGCATAGGCAAACGCATAAACTACCTGACCGCGCTCGAACAACGATGCAAAATCAAGCGAGAACGCTGAGAATGTGGTGAATCCGCCAAGGATGCCGGTCGCCACAAACAGCCGTAATTCTTGAGACGCTCCAAACTTTCGCGACAGCAATTCGATAAAAAGACCCATAGCAAACGAACCGGCAATGTTTATGCCTAAAGTTCCCCAGGGAAAATTGGGGCCAAACATGCGAAGCGCCGCCATATTGGACATATGCCGGAGCGCTGCGCCAATGCCGCCGCCGACGGCTACAAGAATAAATTGGTTCATCCGCGCCTGATAGCGCAATTGCATGAAAGCGGAAAGGCCGATGAAGGCTTATGCCACTTTGACAGACATCATACGCAAGAGCTTGACCAATAGCAGCAGCAAAGGTGCGCTGTGCATTAAAAGATCCAGCCAGTCTATCGGTCTGAACGGCAAACCAGAAAGAAACCAGCGAATCTTTTCGACCAGATGCGGTTCCGGCACCAAGGGCGCGACACCGAGCATAAAAGCAACGATAATAAGAGGAATGACCGGAAGCCGGTCGAGCAGTGCACCCATGGTTTTACTTTCTTTTAGATCCCATCCATGGATCACGGCTTGTTGTCACCGGCATCTGCCCTGAGCTTTGCCCAATAGTCGAGTCGCTTGCGAATGTCGCGCTCAAAGCCGCGTTCAGGTGGATCATAATAAGTTTGCCGACCGAGTTTCTCCGGGAAGTAATCCTGCCCGGAAAAGGCATTTGGCGTGTCGTGATCGTAGATATAACCGTCGCCGTATCCTTCTTCGCGCATCAACTTGGTCGGAGCGTTGAGGATAGTTCGCGGCGGGACCAGTGAGCCGTGAATCTTGGCGGCATTCATCGCCGATTTGAAAGCCGTATAAACGGCATTCGACTTGGGAGCGGTCGCCAAGTAGATACAAGCTTGTGCAAGCGCCAACTCACCCTCAGGTGAGCCGAGATAGTCGTAGGCATCTTTGGCCGCAAGGGTAATGACCAGCGCCTGCGGATCTGCAAGCCCGATATCCTCAGACGCCATGCGCACCAGCCGACGGCCTATAAACAACGGGTTTTCACCCGCATCCAGCATCCGCGACAAATAATAGAGTGCTGCATCCGGGTCAGAACCACGCACGGATTTGTGCAACGCGGAGATCAGATTGTAGTGCCCATCCTGGCCCTTGTCGTAAACCGGCGCACGCCGTTGGACAATCCGTTGAAGTTCCGAGCTATCAAACACCTCATCGGGCTTTGCAGCACGCCAGACCTCCTCGGCTAGTGTCAGCACGGCACGGCCATCACCATCGGCCATGCCAAGGAGTGCGTGTCTGGCGTCTTCGTCAACCGGCAACTCGCGGCCTTCCAACTCCTCCGCGCGCTTCAGGAGAACGCCAAGGCTGGCCTCGTCATGAGTCTTGAATGTCAGAACCCGCGCACGCGAAAGCAAGGCGGCGTTCAATTCAAACGATGGATTTTCTGTTGTCGCACCCACAAGAATAATTGTGCCGTCTTCCATGACAGGCAAAAAACTGTCCTGTTGCGCACGGTTGAAGCGATGGATTTCATCGACGAACAACAACGTCTGGCGCCCGCCCATCCGCCGTACACGTGCGGCTTCGAAGACTTTCTTGAGATCAGCAACACCGGAAAAAATTGCCGATATTTGCTCAAAGGCCAAACTGGTTTCCCCGGCAAGAAGTCGCGCGACGGTCGTCTTGCCCGTGCCGGGCGGTCCCCAAAAAATCATCGAGCCAAGCGTACCCGACGAGATCATGCGCGTTAGAACGCCATCCTTGCCGGTAAGGTGATCCTGGCCTGTGACTTCGGCGAGCATTTGCGGGCGCAACCGATCTGCCAAAGGCCGGTAGCCAATGTCACGGGCGTCAACAGCAAAAAGGTCAGCCACCAGATGCGCCTAGCGGAAAAACTGGCGGATAATCTGCCCGCCTCGATTGATCTTGAAGCGCCAAAGCCCCGCAGGTTGGGCTACAAGTTCGGCAGCTTGTTTTGCGTTTTTAACGGGCGTGCCATTAATTTCCAAAATAATGTCACCGGGCCTCATGCCACTCCGGATTGCCGGAGAATTGCGCAAAACCTCCTTGATGATCACACCTTCGGTATCGCTTGGAATGCGCATCGCTTCCGCTAGGCGAGGTGACAGGTTTGCAAGAACTGAGCCTGTCAGCGGGCTGCGCCCCTCAATCGTCTGATCATCAGCAGGCACCGTCTCGGGCGCGGCCTCAAGTTTGACAGAAATCATCCGCTTCATGCCACGGCTCAACACTTCAAAGCGGGCGACTTTTCCAACGCCGGACGTTATGAGCCTGTAGCCAAGCGCATCAGGATGCTCGACGGGGAATCCGTCCATTGACAAGACAACGTCGCCAACTTTCAAGCCACCCTTTTCGGCGGGCCCATCCCGAACGAGCGCATTGACCAGAGCGCCGATTGGACGATCCATGCCAAGGCTGTCTGCAACATCTGAAGTGACAGGCTCAAAAGTAGCGCCAAGATAGGGCTGAGTGACATGATCGCCGCCAGCCTTGGCGGCATCGACAACGGTGCGCACCATATTGGAAGGGATGGCAAAGCCGATACCAACCGATCCACCCGACTTTGAGAAGATTGCCGTATTCACCCCGATAAGCTCACCAGCCATATTGATAAGCGCCCCACCGGAATTGCCCGGATTGATCGCAGCGTCGGTCTGGATGAAAAAGCCGAAGTCGGACACTCCGACCTGATTGCGCGCCAAAGCGGAGATGATGCCCGACGTCGTTGTCTGACCAACACCGAACGGGTTGCCCATTGCAAGCACCAAATCGCCAACCTCCAGATCGTCTGAATTGGCGAGTTGCAACACCGGCAGCTTTGCAGACGTTTTCACTTTGAGGATCGCAAGATCGACACGGTCGTCTTTAAGCAGGATTGTGCATTCAAATTCGCGCCCGTCCGAAAGAGCGATTTTCACTTCGTCTGCATCGGCGATGACATGATTGTTGGTAACGATGATGCCTGAAGGATCAACGATCACGCCTGAACCGAGGGAAGATTGCACACGCGGTGGACCAGCAAAGTCGCCGCCAAAGAACTGATCAAAAAATGGATCGCCGCTCAGCAATGAACGTCCCTGCACTTGCCGCGCAGCATAGACGTTCACCACTGCTGGTGACGTGGCCTTTACTAACGGGGCAAACGACAATTGAATTTGCTCGCGTCCAAATGGAACGCGCCTATCGATAATATTATCCGCTCCGTTCGGCTGGGCATCTTTGTCTGGTTCAACGGTTGCACCCAACAACTGATCAAACAGTTTGCCAATCGTTTCACCGGACACACTTTCTGCCAGCGATGATCCCATGTTCGCAGACATGCAAAGCCCGAGCCAAAAGACAGAAATCAAAAACCGCTTGAGAATCGACATGACGTTTTCCTGCACAAAATCGCGCCAAATCATCTTCGCGGACTGTGGCGAAAAAGGGAAGCACCACAACGCAAAAGGCCCGGTACAAGACCGGGCCTTTGAAGACATTCAGTAAAGAAATACGATTACGCGGCTTCAGCTTCTGCTGCACGCTCGGCCTCAACACGGACCTTGTCGTTCGCACCTTTTGCAGAAGTATCGCGTTCAACGAACTCGATAACTGCCATGTCAGCATTATCACCATGACGGAAACCGGCACGCATAATGCGGACATAACCGCCATGACGATCAGCATAACGCGGGGCAAGCGTTGCAAACAACTTGCGAACCTGCGTTTCGTCACGGATCTGCGAGATCGCCTGGCGGCGAGCATGAAGGTCGCCTTTCTTGCCAAGCGTGATCAGCTTTTCAACGATTGGACGCAGTTCCTTCGCCTTCTGCAGGGTCGTCACGATCTGTTCGTGTTCGATCAGCGAGGCGGACATGTTCGCAAACATGGCCTTGCGGTGGGATGCTGTCCGGTTCAGCTTGCGGCCTGAATTACCGTGGCGCATGAGCCTTCTCCTTCAACTCTTGGGTTTAGAAACGCTTCGCGTCTCAGTATTGATCTTCGTAGCGTTTTGCGAGGTCGTCGATATTCTCTGGCGGCCAATCGGCAACTTCCATGCCGAGATGCAGACCCATTGAAGCAAGGACTTCCTTGATTTCGTTCAACGACTTGCGGCCGAAGTTCGGAGTACGGAGCATTTCCGCCTCTGTCTTCTGGATCAGGTCGCCGATGTAGACGATGTTGTCGTTCTTCAAGCAATTGGCCGAGCGAACAGACAATTCGAGTTCATCCACCTTCTTGAGCAGCGCCGGATTGAACGCCAGTTCCGGAACGGACTCGGCGGCAACTTCCTTTTGCGGCTCGTCGAAGTTGACGAAAATCGCAAGCTGGTCCTGCAGGATGCGCGCGGCATAAGCCACTGCATCTTCACCAGAAACCGAACCGTCAGTCTCGATGGTCATCGTCAGTTTGTCGTAGTCGAGATACTGTCCCTCACGGGTGTTCTCGACCTTGTACGAAACCTTCTTGACCGGAGAGTAAAGCGAATCGACCGGGATAAGGCCGATCGGCGCATCTTCCGAACGGTTGCGATCAGCAGGCACGTAGCCTTTACCTGTCGAAACTGTAAACTCCATGCGAATTTCCGCGCCCTCATCGAGAGTGCAGATCACATGTTCCGGATTGAGGATTTCAACATCACCAACTGTTTGAATGTCGCCAGCCGTTACGACGCCCGGACCAGACTTGCGCACAACCATGCGCTTGGGGCCATCACCATCCATGCGGATCGCGATTTCCTTGATGTTCAAAACGATATCGGTGACATCTTCGCGAACGCCAGGGATAGACGAGAATTCATGTAACACGCCGTCAATCTGAACTGCTGTAACGGCAGCGCCGCGCAGCGAGGACAGGAGAACACGGCGAAGCGCATTGCCCAGCGTAAGGCCAAATCCGCGTTCAAGCGGCTCAGCAACCAAGCTTGCTTTTGTACGGGACGAACCCGACTGGAACGCAACCTTGTTTGGCTTGATCAAATCTTGCCAATTTTTTTGTATCATCTGTTCAATTTCCTTTTCTGCCACCATTCAATCGTGGCGAAATACGGAAACCGCAAGGAGCAAAAGCCCTCTGCAGTGGCGAAATGCTTAGACGCGGCGCTTCTTGCGCGGGCGGCAACCATTGTGCGGGATTGGCGTCACATCACGAATTGAGGTGATGGTAAAGCCGGCAGCCTGCAAAGCGCGCAGCGCTGATTCACGACCAGAACCTGGACCAGTAACTTCCACTTCCAATGTCCGCATACCGTGCTCGGCAGCCTTCTTGGCGCAATCTTCTGCGGCCATCTGGGCAGCGAACGGAGTCGACTTACGTGAGCCCTTGAAGCCCTGAGCACCAGCAGACGACCAAGCAATAGCATTGCCCTGTGCGTCAGTGATGGTGATCAGCGTGTTGTTGAAGGTTGAATTGACGTGTGCAACGCCGGTCGAAATATTTTTACGTTCACGCTTCTTTATGCGTGCGGCTTCCTTGGCCATGATAGTCCTCTCGTTGATCTCTACGCCGCCGTAATGCCAGCGGCTCCACCTGCCCCCGATTGCCGTGCCGGGGAGTCACGGAAACGAAAGGCGCCCACATAAAGCAGGCGCCAGTCCAAATTACTTCTTCTTGCCCTGAATAGCCTTCGCCGGGCCCTTGCGGGTGCGGGCGTTGGTATGGGTGCGCTGACCATGAACAGGCAGACCACGACGGTGACGCAAGCCACGATAGCAACCCAGATCCTGAAGCCGCTTGATGTTCATCGAAACTTCACGACGAAGATCACCCTCGACCTGATAATCACGGTCAATGGTTTCGCGGATCTGCAAGACTTCAGCGTCGGTCAGCTGGTTGACACGGCGCTCTACAGGAATACCAACCTTGGTGACAATCTCCGAAGCGAACTTCGGGCCGATACCGTGGATATACTGAAGCGCAATAATCACGCGCTTGGCTGTCGGAATGTTTACACCGGCAATACGTGCCATTTTATTCTCCATGTATGCCGGAATTGATCCAGCGATAAGATGAACCCGCGTCCGGTGGAGACCGGCCCTTGCAGGGCGTGCATCAGACATGCCAAAGGCTTGCCATTCAACACTGTGAAAGACGCGCCGCTATAGGACGGCGCGTCCGGTTCGTCAACTCACAAAGCAAACTAAATGCTGGTCAGATTTGTTTAAGGACCGTTTCAATAGACGCAGTCACCTGATCCATTGAGGCCATGCCATCGACGCCGCTAAGCATTTTCTTGGCATAATAGTAGCCAGTCAGCGGCGCGGTCTTCTTGTAATACTCGCGAAGCCGTTCGTCGAACACCTCAGGCGTGTCATCCTTGCGGACCGGCTTGCCTGCTGCGGCGGCTTCCTCTGCGCGTTTGACGATGCGGCCAACCAGGGCTTTGTCATCAACCTGCAGCTCAATAACCGCATCAAGCTTTAGGCCTTTACCATTCAACATAGCCTCGACTGCATCGGCCTGCGGCAGCGTGCGTGGATAACCGTCTAGAATGAAACCATTGACACAATCAGCCTGATCAATGCGCTCGGACACAATGCCGTTGACAATCTCATCTGAAACCAGCTCACCTGCTTCCATGACCGCTTTAGCGCGTTTGCCAATCGGCGTTTCCGCCTTCACGGCCGCACGAAGCATATCTCCTGTAGACAGCTGAGGTATTGCATATTTCGCAACCAACCGCTCCGCCTGTGTACCTTTACCGGCCCCAGGCGGTCCCAATAATATTAATCTCATCTACCCCTCTTGCCTCCGCGGAGTTTCGACTTCTTGATCAGCCCTTCATACTGGTGCGCAATCAGGTGACCCTGAATTTGCGCGACCGTATCAAGGGTCACACTCACAACGATCAGCAGTGAGGTGCCACCAAGATAGAACGGAACGCCCGTGGCCGAAATTAGAAATTCGGGTAAGAGACAGACAAGAGTCATGTAAAGGGCGCCGATGACCGTGATGCGGGTCAGGACGTAGTCAATATACTCAGCAGTGCGCTCGCCGGGACGAATTCCCGGAATAAAGCCCGAGTGTTTCTTCAACTGATCAGCGGTGTCTTTCGGGTTGAAAACAATGGCCGTGTAGAAGAATGCAAAGAACATGATCAGCGAAGCGTAGGCCAGCATATACAGCGGCTGGCCATGGCCAAGCGAAGACAGAATGGCTGTCGCCCATGACGGCAGTGTCGTGGTGTTCGAAAAACCAGCGAGTGTCGCAGGCAGAAGCAGAAGGGACGAGGCGAAAATCGGCGGAATAACGCCCGCGGTATTGAGCTTCAGCGGCAGATGCGAGGTGTCGCCCTGGAACATCTTGTTGCCGACCTGACGCTTCGGATACTGGATCAAAAGACGGCGCTGGGCGCGTTCCATGAAAACGATGAAAGCAACGAGCGCAAAAGCCAGCACAATGATCGCAAGGATAAGCCCGGTCGACAACGCGCCGGTGCGGCCAAGTTCCAGTGTCCCCGAAATGGCGTTCGGCAAATTGGCAACAATACCGGCGAAAATAATCAACGAAGTACCGTTGCCGATGCCGCGGGCGGTAATCTGTTCACCGAGCCACAAAAGGAACATTGTGCCGCCCATGAGGGTGAGGACGGTAGAAATGCGGAAGAACATGCCGGGATCAAGCACCAGCCCTTGGCTGCCTTCAAGTCCGACAGCAATGCCGTAGGCCTGAACTGTGGCCAACAAGACCGTACCGTAACGGGTATATTGATTGATAATCTTTCGGCCCTGCTCACCTTCCTTTTTCAACTGCTCAAGCGTCGGAATAACCGAAGTCATCAACTGAACAATAATTGAAGCGGAAATATAAGGCATAATGCCGAGTGCAAAAATCGCCATGCGCGATACTGCACCACCTGAAAACATGTTGAAAAGACCAAGAACGCCGCCAGCTTGCCGCTGAAACGCCTGAGCCAAGGCCTCCGGATCGATACCTGGAAGTGGAATATAAGTGCCAAGCCGGAATATCAGCAACGCGCCGAGCGTAAACCAAATCCGCTTCTTCAGCTCTTCAGCCTTGCTGAACGCGCCAAAATTCAAGTTGGAAGCTAGCTGTTCAGCTGCCGATGCCATAAGAACTCTCCGGAATCAAAAAGGCGCCGGATGCGGCAGCCCTGCTGCCGAGATAAGACTCCGGGGCCAAACATGCAAGCGGCGGGAGTTACCCGCCGCCGTTATCATTACTCTGCAGCAGCCACTTCGGGCAACTTGATCGACCCACCGGCCTTCTCAATCTTCTCGATGGCAACTTTGGACGCGCCATTCGCGACAATTTCAACCTTGGACGTCAATTCACCATCCGAAAGAACACGAACGCCGTCCTTGACCTTGCGGATCAAACCAGCAGCCTTGAGTGCCTCAAGCGTGATCGGCGCTTTTGCATCGAGCTTCTTGGCATCAATGGCGGTCTGGATACGGCCAAGCGACACTGTATTGAAATCTTTCGACGAAATGTTATTGAAACCGCGCTTTGGCAAGCGGCGGTAAATTGGCATCTGGCCGCCCTCAAAGCCATTGATGGCAACGCCCGAGCGCGACTTTTGACCCTTGACACCGCGGCCACCCGTCTTGCCGGAACCTGAACCGATACCACGGCCGAGGCGCTTGCGCGAATGGGTTGCGCCTTCGGCGTCTTTGATTTCATTGAGCTTCATGGAAATACTCCTTCGGGCAATCAGGCCTCGTCCACAACGCGGACGAGATGTTGCACCTTGGCCACCATTCCGCGAACGGAAGCTGTATCTTCCAGTGTCGACTTCCGGTGCATCTTGTTCAAGCCCAGACCGATCAGCGTTGCACGCTGATCAGCAGGGCGGCGGATTGGGCTTCCGATCTGTTCGACCGTGAATGTCTTGCCCTTTGTCTTGTCAGCCATTTTTATGGTCCTCAAATCTTGAAAGGGCTAGTCTTCAGTGCCGACAATCGCCTGACGGCGAGCCTGCAACGTCGCATATTTGATGCCGCGCTGCGAAGCGATGTCCTTCGGATGAACCTGACTCTTCAAAGCATCAAACGTGGCGCGAACCATGTTGTATGGATTTGACGAACCGAGCGACTTGGTCACAACGTCAGCAACGCCGAGCGCTTCAAAAACAGCACGCATCGGGCCACCGGCAATGATACCCTTACCAGCGGGCGCCATGCGAATGATAACGCGGCCAGCACCGTGGCGGCCTTCGGTATCATGGTGCAGTGTGCGGCCCGAACGAAGCGGAACAAAAATCAGATCGCGCTTTGCGGCTTCAGTCGCCTTACGTATAGCTTCAGGCACTTCACGTGCCTTGCCATGACCAAAGCCAACACGGCCCTTTTGATCGCCAACAACGACGAGTGCGGCAAAACCGAAACGACGGCCGCCTTTAACAACTTTCGCAACACGGTTGATGTGGACCAGTTTGTCCACGAACTCGCTGTCGCGTTCCTCACGGTCACGACGATCGTCGCGCCTTGGTCTTTCCTGTGCCATTTTCCTTAGTCCTTATTTTTTTCCGGAAGCACGGTGGGTTAAAATCAGAAGTTCAAACCCGCTTCGCGAGCTGCTTCGGCGAGAGATTTGACGCGTCCGTGGTAAATATAAGCACCACGATCAAAAACAACGTCCTTTATGCCTGCCTTGACTGCACGCTCAGCAACGAGTTTGCCTACAGCGGCAGCAGCAGCCGAATCCGCACCGGTCTTAAGCGACTTAAGTTCGCCTTCGAGCGTTGAGGCAGCGGCAATTGTGAAGCCCTTAGCATCATCGATGATTTGGGCATAGATGTTCTTCGAAGAACGGTGGACAGACAGACGCGGACGGCCATTGGCCACCGCCTTGAGCTGCTTGCGCACGCGGGTCGCGCGGCGCACAATCGTTTCCTTGGGCGAAGCCATGGCGCGTTTCCCTTACTTCTTCTTGCCTTCTTTGCGCACAATGCGCTCACCGGCGTATTTAACACCCTTGCCCTTGTAGGGCTCAGGACCACGATATTCGCGGATTTCGGCAGCCACTTGGCCAACCTTTTGCTTGTCGATGCCGGTTATGACGATTTCAGTCGGCTTCGGGCAAACGACCAAAATACCTTCCGGAACATCATAGACAACTTCATGCGAGAAGCCGAGCGACAGCTGGACATTCTTGCCCTGCATCGCGGCACGGTAACCGACGCCACTTATTTCAAGCTTGCGCTCAAAACCATCTTTCACACCAGTGAAGATGTTAGCGATCATCGTACGCGACATGCCCCACTTGGAGCGCGCAGTTTTCATTTGAGTGCGCGGCGAGACAGCAACAGCGCCGTCCTCCATCTTAACTTCCACATCGTCATGTACGACGAAAGAAAGTTCACCCTTTGGACCCTTGGCCTTGACCAATTGGCCGTCAACGCTGGCAGTAACACCTGCAGGAACGCTAACGGGCTTTTTACCGATACGAGACATTGTTCAACCTGTCCGTTTCTTGTTCTGGAAATCCTGCCACATCAGAATATGCGGCAGAGGATCTCGCCGCCAACATTCTGCTCACGAGCCTCATGATCTGCCATCACGCCCTTTGGAGTCGAAAGTATCGACACACCAAGGCCATTGGCAACATGCGGGATCGACTTAACCGACACGTAAACGCGGCGGCCAGGCTTCGATACACGGCTGATCTCACGGATAACCGGAGCGCCCTCGTAGTACTTCAGTTCGATTTCGATCTCGGACTTGCCGTTGTCAAAATCAACCTGAGCGTAATCACGGATGTAGCCTTCCGACTTCATCACATCGAGAACGCGTGCACGCAACTTCGACGCCGGTGTCGAGACTTTCGTCTTCTTGCGGCCAAGTGCATTGCGGATGCGGGTGAGCATATCACCCAGCGGATCTGTCATTGACATATTGGACTCCTTACCAGCTGGACTTAACAATGCCCGGGATCAAACCGAGTGAACCAAGTTCACGCAGCGCAATACGGGACATCTTAAGCTTGCGGTAATAGGCACGCGGGCGGCCTGTTACTTCGCAGCGGTTACGAACGCGGTTCTTCGCGGAATTGCGCGGAACTTCAGCCAGCTGAAGCTGTGCCTTGAAGCGCTCGTCCATCGGAATCTTCTTGTCCTGGATGACCGCCTTCAGCTTCGCACGCTTTGAAGCGAAACGCTTCACGAGCTTGATGCGGCGGTTGTTCTTTTCAATAGAGCTGGTTTTCGCCATTGCGAACGTCCTTCTTGCTTGCCGTTACTGCCGGAAGGGGAAGTTGAAGGCACGCAATAAAGCGCGTGCTTCATCATCCGTCTTGGCGGTCGTACAAACGATGATGTCCATGCCCCAGATCTGATCAACCTTATCGTAGTTAATCTCCGGAAACACGATGTGCTCCTTGATACCCATGGCAAAATTGCCACGGCCGTCAAAGCTCTTCGGATTCAAGCCGCGAAAATCGCGAACACGCGGAAGCGCGATCGTGACCAGACGGTCAATGAATTCATACATGCGATTTTGGCGCAAAGTCACCTTTGTACCGATCGGCATATCTTCACGCACCTTGAAGGTGGCGATGGAATTACGGGCGCGCGTCACGACGGCTTTTTGGCCAGCAATCTGCGAAAGATCCTCGGCAGCGATCGTTGGCTTCTTGGAATCGGCTGTTGCCTCACCCACGCCCATGTTGATCACGACTTTGGTAATCCGTGGAATTTCCATCTCGTTGGAATATTTGAATTCCTCAAGTAACTGCTTGCGGATGACATCCGCATACTGCTTCTTAAGGCGAGGTGTGTTGCTGATCTCAGCCATCGATCGTCGCTCCCGAACGCTTGGCCACGCGGACTTTCTTGCCGTCCTTGACGGAGAAACCCACGCGGGTCGGCTTGCCATCTTTTGGATCGGCAACGCCAAGATTGGACAGGTGTATCGGCGCCTCTTTGTTAATGATGCCGGCCTCCTGCGTTTGCGTCTGGCGCTGATGGCGCTTGACCATGTTTATACCGCGGACGACAGCTTTGTCCTCCTTCGGCATCACCTGAATTACTTCACCGGTAGAACCCTTGTCCTTGCCAGCGAGTATGACGACTTTGTCGCCTTTGCGAATCTTGTTCACGAGCGCCTCTCCTTAAAGAACTTCGGGGGCGAGCGAGATGATCTTCATGTGGTTCTTGGCGCGAAGCTCACGCGGAACCGGCCCGAAGATACGCGTGCCAATAGGTTCTTTTTTG
>JANMEX010000017.1:0-16856 GCA_031377485.1 Phyllobacteriaceae bacterium | reverse complement strand
GCCATGTTGGTGGCCTCGTCCGCGCTGAGAATTGACAAGGCATGTTCGAGCGCTTCGAGGGAATGACAGTGAGTGTCGAGTTTGGCAAATGACATGAATTGGCTCCGGATGACGTGGGCCAACAGATAGGTTATCCTCGCTTCAACTACAAGAAACTGGCGCAGGGGCCGACCATGATTGGCATGATTTTAACCGGGCTCGTTGCCCTGATCCATTTGTATATTGTCTATCTGGAAATGGTGTTGTGGGACCAGCCACAGGGACGAAAAGCCTTTGGCACGAGCGCGGAATTTTCATCTGCTTCCAAGGTGCTGGCAGCCAATCAAGGGCTTTACAACGGCTTTCTTGGGGCTGGATTGTTGCTGGGGCTTTGGCTAGGGATCGGCGGCAGCGGGCGGACGTTGGTGGTTTACCTGCTGGCCTGTGTTGTTGTGGCCGGGCTTTATGGCGCGGCGACTGTCGGGCGCAAGATATTGTTTATCCAGAGCGTGCCGGCCGCGCTCGCGCTTGCGGCGGTGTTGGCGCGGTGGTGAGGCTCTTTAACCTTGCGCCATTTATGGCGAGAGGCGTCGCTGCGCAGGCGTGGATGGAGAGGGTCTTCCCGTAGGCATTCCCCTCTCCGGTCCTGCGGACCACCTCTCCCCGCAAGCGGGGCGAGGTTGAACTCAGCACCGCTACTTCTCTGTCAGCTTCAGCTCGATACGTCTGTTCTTTGATTGGACTTCCGGTGTGTCGCCCGGCTCCAGCGGCTGGAATTCGCCGAAGCCTGCGGCGACGAGGCGGCTTGGGGGGACGCCGTTTTCGATGAGCAACTTGACCACCGA
This sequence comes from Phyllobacteriaceae bacterium, assembly GCA_031377485.1. Classification (GTDB taxonomy): domain Bacteria; phylum Pseudomonadota; class Alphaproteobacteria; order Rhizobiales; family Rhizobiaceae; genus JANMEX01. The sequence goes on along the minus strand of JANMEX010000017.1, from coordinate 16,032 downwards.
GGTTGAGCGGGCAGAGGAAAGCTCCCAATTGTCGCGGTAGCGGCCATTGCCGGACAGAGGAACGGCGTCCGTGTGGCCGTCAACACGCAGGACCCAATCTATTTCCGGCGGGATTTCCTTGGCAAGTTCGACGATTGCGCCAGCGAGTTTCTTCATTTCCTCGCGGCCTGCATCATTGATGACTTCGGAACCTGACGGGAACAGAACTTCGGCCTGAAAGACGAAACGGTCGCCGACGATCCGGATGTTCTCGCGGTCGGAGAGGATTTCACGCAGCCGTCCGAAGAAATCGGACCGGTAGCGGTTCAGCTCCTGCACACGCTGAGCCAGCGCGACGTTGAGGCGTTTGCCCAGATCGGCGATCTTCGCATTGGATTGGCGGTCGCGGTTTTCAGAGGCGCCAAGGGCATCTTCAAGCGCGGCGATCTGGGTGCGCAGCGCTGCGATCTGCTGGTTGAGAAGTTCGACCTGGTTCATCGCGCGCTGGCTGATCTGCTTTTCGGTGTCGAGTGTTTTCTCCGCGTCAGACAGTTTGGCCAGTGCGGAAGCGCCAGCACCTGCGCCCTTGTCGAGCAGGGTTTGGAGGCGCGTCTTTTCAGTTTCAGCGGCATCGAGAGAGGCTTGCAGATTGGCGAGTGAATTTTCGAGGTCCTGCTTGCCGCCTTGTTCTAGCGCCAAAAGATTGGTGAGTTCGCTGATCTGCGAGTTCAGGCGGTCGAGCACATCGTCCTTGCCGGAAAGTTCGCGCGACAGCAAATATTGCGCCAGCACAAAGACCGACAACAGGAACATGATGGCGAGCAGCAAAGTGGACAGGGCATCGACAAAGCCCGGCCAATAATCGACCTGACGATTTTGACGGTTGCGCGAGAGGGCCATGAATCAGGCCTTCTTGTCCGGGAGCACACGGGCGATCTTTTCCAGCGTGGCGCGCATGGCCTTTTGATCGGTGGCTTGTGCCTCCACCCAATCGCGCATCATCTGTTGTTCATTGCGCATATTCTTGACCAGCCCCTGAATTCCCTCGGCAAGGTTGGCCATGGCAGCGACGGTTTTCTGGTTGGAGCTGCCGGTGCCGTCGGTTGCTGCCTTGAGGCGGTCGGCAAGCTGGCGCATTTCGTCGCTTGTGCCGCTGTGCCCCGGCGCAGTGGTGGTGGCGGAGACATCGTGGTCGGGGTCAGTGACTGAGGACAGCCAGTTTTCCAGTTCGGTGTAGAAGCGGTTTTGGGCGCGGCCTGCCTGCAGGTCGAGAAAGCCGAGAATGAGCGAACCGGACAGGCCGAGTAACGAGGAGGAAAACGCTGTCGACATGCCGGCCAGTGGAGCAGACAGACCGGACTTCAGCGAATTCAGCATTGCATTTGCGTCGCCGCCCTGCGGATCGAGCGCGGCGATGGTATCGCCGATGGATGAGATTGTTTGCAGAAGGCCCCAAAATGTTCCCAGAAGGCCGAGAAAGACCAGGAGGCCGGTCAAATAGCGCGAGATGTCACGGGCTTCATCGAGGCGCGTGGCAATCGAATCGAGGATTGAGCGCATTGTGATGGTGGACATGACAAAGGTTTGCCTGCGTCCAACCAGCGCCTTCATCGGCGCGAGCAATACGGGATCAACGCCGTCGTCCGCCTCGCCGGCACGCAGTGCATTGACCCAATGCGTTTCGCGGAACAGGCGGATCACCTGCAGGAAGGCAAGCAGGATGCCGATCACCAAAACGCCGACAATCAGGGCATTAAGGCCCGGATTTGCGGAAAAAGCCTTGGAAACCTGCCTGTAGAGGATGGCGCCGACAAAGGCTGCAATGGCGAGAAAAATGACCATCGACAGCAGGAAGACCTGCGGACTGGACAGGCGATCAAGTTCATAGGTGTCGCGTCCGAACCGTTTTGACGCTTTTATGCCTGCCGAAACTGCCATGCCTCTTCCCCGTCATGCGATGCGCCATGCAAAACACATGCACAACCCTAACGCAGAATGCGGCGAAATTGAAAGCGGCGATACCGGTTGTAAACCGGTCACTGACTTTACGCTCAGATCGGTTTGGCGATGGTCTTCAGGAGCGCCTTGTGGATGTGCTCGTTGCCTGCGCAAACTGAGCCTTTGGTCAGCATGTTTTGCGTGCCGGATGTGTCAGAGACAAAGCCGCCGGCTTCGCGGATCATGATGAGGCCGGCTGCAATGTCCCATGCGGCCAGATGATCTTCCCAGAAGCCATCAAACCGGCCTGCGGCGACATAGGCAAGATCAAGTGCGACTGAGCCGACACGGCGAATGCCTGCGACTTCGCCCATGACATTGCGCAGTTGGATCAGATATTTGCCATGTTCACCGCGCCCGAGATGCGGCACTCCTGTACCGATGACCGCGTCAGTCAGCTTGTTGCGGGCGGCAACGCGCAGACGCCGGTCGTTCAGGAATGCGCCGCCACCGCGTTCTGCCGTGTAAAGCTCATCAAGTGCAGGATTGTAGATGACGCCGGCGACAATCTGGTCCTGACGTTCAAGTGCAATGGACACGGAGAACATCGGAATTCCGTGCAGGAAATTTGTGGTGCCGTCGAGCGGATCAACGATCCAGCGATGCTGTCCGTCGGTGCCATCGATGGTGCCGCTTTCTTCCCCGAGGAAGCTGTAGTCGGGGCGCGCGCGCATCAGCTCGGCCTTGACGATTTCTTCGGCCTTGCGATCGGCCTGGCTTACGTAATCACCCGGTCCCTTCATAGAGACCTGCAGGTTCTGCACTTCACCAAAATCACGCGACAGCGATTTTCCGGCCTTGATGGCGGCCTGAACCATGACATGGAGGATCGCTGAACGCGCCATAATCGGGTATCCGTTCTAAAAACAGTCGGTTAGTCGGCGCGGCGGACGTAGGTCAATTCATTGGTGTCGACGATAACGCGCTCGCCTGACGAGATGAATGGTGGAACGAGGATGCGAATACCATTTTCAAGGATTGCCGGTTTGTAAGAAGATGCTGCCGTCTGGCCTTTGACGACCGGGTCGGCTTCAACGATGGCAAGTGTTACATAATCCGGCAGCGCAATGCCGATCGGGCGCTCTTCATGCATTTCGACGACGACCTTCATGCCATCTTGCAGGAAAGCCGAGCGATCCCCGACGAAATCCTTCTGCAATTCGAGTTGCTCGTACGATTCCTGATCCATGAACACCAGGGATTCGCCCTGCTCGTAAAGGAAGGTGAAGTCTTTTTGCTCGAGACGGATTTTTTCGACAGTTTCTGCGGAACGGAAACGCTCGTTGAGCTTGGTGCCGTCGATAAGGTTCTTCAGTTCGACCTGATTGTAAGCACCGCCCTTGCCCGGTTTGACATGGTTGCAGCGCACGGCTGCCCACAGGCCACCCTGATGCTCAATCACATTGCCCGGACGGATTTCATTGCCGTTGATTTTCATGGTGCTTCTTTCGGAATTTTGATTTTTGCCGCGGCCTTTTGTGCAAAGCCGGAAAATGATGCGCGCCTATGACCACAAAAAGCCGTTTCAGGCAAGTGCGACACTCACTTTAGCCGGTTGGCCAGCTCAATGGCTTTCTTCATCTCTTCATCGGTGAGGCCGTCAAGGAGATCATCCAATCTTGGATCATGCATTTTTGCCCGCTTGGCAATGATGTACCAAGCAGCGGCTGTCACCGTATCACCTTTGGTACCGATGCCGTTTTCATAAAGGCGGGCGAGTTGACGCTGTGCGGCCACATTGCCGCTTTCGGCGGCGCGCTTCATCCAGGCAAAACCGGATGCATAGTCTTTCTTGCCGCCGATGCCATCGATCTGCCAACTTGCAAAATCGAGCATCGCGGTATCGTAATTTTGCCGGGCGGCTTTTTCCAGCCAAACGCGGGCCTTTTCTTCGTCATATGCAACACCGCCGGTGCCATTGGCCAAAAACTGGCTGACGGCATACTGGGCATCAGGCAAACCTGCGTTCGCAGCGGCAAGAAACAAGTCGAAGGCCTTCTTGCGCTCGGCGTCGTTCGTGGCCTTTGACAGGATCAATTGGCCAAGATTGAAACCGGCCAAAGCATGGCCGCCTGCGACCGCCTTTTCGAGGTAGGCCTTCGCCTTGGCTTCATCCTTGGGCAGGTATTGGCCCATAAGCATGAACAGCGCCGTCTGGAACTGCGCTTCCATAACGCCTTTCTCGGCAGCTTGGCTGTAAAGCTTTGCTGCCTGGGGCAAGTCTTGAGGAACGCCAAGCCCGCGCGACAGAATTTCGGCGGCAAGGGTCATGGCTTCCGCATCGCCAGTTTTTGCGCGGTCGAGTGCAAGGCTCAACGCGGTCTTGTAAAGGCCGCGCTGATAGGCACCGTAAGCTTCATCGGGGATTTTGGCACCGAGGCGCAACGGGTCCATCGGCTTGTCCTCACCCGCAGCAAATGCCGCTGGTGCAGTGAGCATTGTCACTGCAAGAGTGACAGCGGTTAATCGAGACGCAGACCTGCTATTTCGCATTGGCAGTCTCTGAGAAATCAGGCGCCTCGGCATCCAGCAGCGCGTTGATTTGCGCGACGGCTGCTTCCGGGTCACGTCCGACGCCGAAAACTGCCGCGTTGACGGCAACAAACTCCGCCCCGGTTTGAGAAGCAGGGACAACGCTTTCGGGTGCATAGCCGGCCATGACAATGCAGGGGATTTCGATCATTGCCGCCCACCATTCGGCGAGTTCGATGGCTTTGGGATTTGGCTCCGGCTGGGCGTCACCTTCGAGTTTGCCAGCAAAAAGATAGTCGGGGCGCTCTTCGCCCAATTCCAGAGCGTCATGGCGGGAGCTTGGCACGCCGGTGCCGACGATCCAGCGCGGCTGGAATTTGCGCACAGCGTCCCCCAGCACATCTTTGCCGCCGGTCATGTGGACCCCGTCCGCCTTGGCGCGGCCTGCGGCTTGCGTGTCATCGACAATGACGGCAGCGGCGCCCGCCGCCTGGATAATGGGAACAACTTCTGTTGCCCAATCACGGAATTTTTCTTCCGGTGCACCAAAGGCCGCAAGCAAAACCGAAGCGACATCGCCGCCTTTCATTGCATTCGTGACGGATTCCACCGTTGCCGGAACCTCTCCGGCGGGAGAAGCAATCAGAACAAGGCGGCAGCGGTTGCGCGGTGCGGTCACGGAAAGGCCTTTCATGGTCATGCATCAGCTCTTTGGCTGGCAATCTTGATCGAATTTCGGCGGCAACCGCATTTGTTTGCGCGTGGCCGGTGGAATGTTGGAATAGTGGATCGGCGGACATTTGAACAGGGCGGGGTCTGGTCAAGCGTCAGGGTACACATTAAAGCTCCTGAAACGTTTCAGCCAGGCGGCAATCCATGCATCAGCTTTTCTATGATCCGCATTTTTATCTGGCGGCAATCCCTGCTGTCATTTTCGTCGGCCTCTCCAAAGGCGGGCTTGGCGGTCTGGGCCAGCTTGGTGTTCCGTTTATGGCGCTGGCTGTTTCACCGGTGCAGGGGGCGGCGATCATGCTGCCCATCTTGATCGTCATGGATTTGGTCAGCCTTTGGTCGTGGCGCGGGTTTCGCGATATGACCACGCTGAAGATCATGTTGCCGGGAGCCATGCTCGGCATATTCATCGGATACCTTACGGCGCGCATTGTGACGGACAGTGCCGTCAAGCTTATTGTCGGTCTGATCGGGCTTTGGTTTGCAATCCGCAGCTTGATGCCATCCAAATTGGCTGACGGTGAAGGAAAGCCACACAATATTGTTGCCGGGAGTTTCTGGAGCGCGGTTACAGGCTTTACGAGCTTTGTGGCGCATGCAGGCGGTGCGCCATACCAGATTTACACCATGCCACTGAAGCAGGATCCGAAAACCTACACCGGCACGAGCACGATCTTTTTTGCCATCGTCAATGCGGTCAAGTTGATCCCGTATTTTGCGCTCGGCCAGTTTGACGCCACCAACCTGTCGCTTTCGGCAGTGATGTTTCCGCTGGCAATTTTGTCGACCATGGTCGGCGCATGGATTGTGGCGCGGATGAGGGCTTCGCTGTTTTATCCGTACATGTTCGGGATGCTGTTGCTGGTCTCGGCAAAGCTGACTTACGATGGTGTGATGGCGCTGCTCGTGTGAGCCGAAACTATAAATAATTTGACTAAAAATCTAAGGATTCAGGCTTCATTAAGCTTTACGTGCGTTAACTGTGTTTATCGAGTTTCTCGATTCATTCCGGGCGGTCCTTACCTCCTTGATTGACGCCTCCCTGTTAAACTCTTGAGAGCCGCCATTCGCGGCTCTTTTTTTGTCTTTTTGCAGCGCAAGCCATTCATGCATGCAGACATTGGTGGTTCAGCCGATTTTGGTTTTGAGCGGCGTTAACCTTTCCTTAAGTATAAACTTGCGCGAAGGCCCGCAAACAGTCAGTTTCCAACCCACGTGATCGTTACCAGACGTGAGTTGAAATTTATCTGGAAACGACGCAATGTCCGCCCGGTTTCGGGTGGGCATTTCAGCAATTCGGGCAGACGTTCAGAGTACATGATGAGCATACAGGAACAGGTCACCAACACTCCGGTCAGACTTGCAGAACGTCGGATTTTTTCCGATCGTTTCAAACCGCTTTACAGCGATGGCATGAAACTGGTGGAAGAGGCTGCGGCCTATCTTGACGGGGAAGGCCGAGTGGAAGCCAAGAGGCTCACACGCATTGCCGCCACGCTTTATGCTGCCGAATCGATGCGCTTGACCACCCGGCTGATGCAGATCGCGTCTTGGCTGTTGTTGCAGCGCGCTGCCAACAATGGCGAGATGTCACGGGCGCAGGTGGCTGATGAAAAGACCAAGGTTCAACTTGAAACGCCATCCGCATCGCGCTCGACCCAGAGCTGGGATGAATTGCCACTGAAGTTTATCGATATAGTCGAGCGGTCGCTGCAGATGCAGACCGTCGTCAAGCGTTTTGACGAGGAGCTTTACCCGAAGGCTGGTTCTGCACAATCTGCCGCACCCAAGCGCAATGCTGTCAATGACCAGATGAATTTGCTGCAGGCAGCTTTCGGCGGGCGCTGATAAGATTGCGCTGGTGAAAATTTCGCGGCGGTGGCAATTGACCCGGCGCGGCGCTTCTTGTGCAGCGAATTCAGTTTGTTTTCTGTTTGTTCACGTATTTGAGATGGTGTAGGAAACCTCAAACGGGGTTTTCACAAATGGTATCGCCGATTCGCATCATTGGCATTGATCCGGGACTGAGGCGGATGGGTTGGGGCGTGATTGAAACGCTTGGCAATTCGCTGGTGTTCATTGCTTGCGGCACTGTTACTTCCGATGACAAGACTGATCTGGCTTCGCGGCTCTGCCAGTTGCATGACGGACTTTCTGCAGTTTTGCACACCCACATGCCGCATGAGGCGGCGGTCGAGGCGACTTTTGTCAACAAAGACCCGCTTTCGACTTTGAAGCTTGGCCAGGCCCGTGGCATTGCCATGCTGGTCCCAGCGCAGGCCGGCCTGCCGGTGGCGGAGTATGCCCCCAATGCAGTCAAGAAATCAGTGATCGGTGTCGGGCATGGTGAAAAAGCGCAAATCCAGATGATGGTGAAGGTGCTGATGCCAAAGGCCGATTTCAAAGGTCCTGATGCAGCGGATGCCTTGGCGATTGCCATTTGTCATGCGCATAACCGCAAGAGTCTGGCATTGATGAGGATGATGGCGTCATGATCGGAAAACTCAAAGGCACGGTGGATGAGATCGCCGAAGACCATGTGATCGTTGACGTCCACGGCGTCGGCTATGTGGCCTTCTGCTCTGCCCGCACGCTCGGCAATCTTCCAGGTGCAGGTGAAGCGGTGGTGCTGCATATCGAGACATATGTTCGCGAAGACATGATCCGGCTCTATGGGTTCCAGAGCCCGCTGGAGCGCGAATGGTTCAGGCTGTTGCAGAGTGTGCAAGGTGTTGGAGCGAAAGTTGCGCTGGCGGTTTTGTCCACACTGCCGCCGTCGGACCTCGCCAATGCCATCGCGCTCAGGGATTTGGCAATGGTCAGCCGTGCGCCCGGTGTCGGCAAGAAAGTGGCCGAGCGTATTGTGACGGAACTGAAGAACAAGGCTCCCGCCTTTGCGGGCGAGGCCTCGGGCACCATTGGCTTGAAGCAGGAACTGGGTGAAGGCGTCGCGCCGCAGCCGATTGCCGATGCGGTTTCGGCGCTGACCAATCTTGGCTATTCGCGCGACATGGCAGCCAACGCGATTGCGGCGGCAATGAAGGTCGCGGGTGAGGGAGCGGATTCAGCCAAGCTGATCCGGTTCGGGCTGAAGGAACTGGCGCGGTGAGAGGTATTTCTTGCAATTCAAAGGCCTCCTTACTAAAATCAAAATGTAAGGAGAATTCGAAATGGGCGCACATTTAACTATCACTTCAAAGGGCCAAATGACCGTCCCAAAAGAAATACGAGATCAGCTGAATATCATGCCGGGTGACAAATGTTACGCTTGGGTGCGGGGCAGCGAGATGATCGTCATCCCTCGCAATAAAAATTTCGCGGACCTGCTAGGGTTCCTGGGAGAACCGCCGCGTGGAAAAGGCACCACACTGGATGAAATTGATGCGACGGTCGCAGAGGCCGTCGGTCGGCACGTCATGGGGTTGGATGACGATGGCGGCCAAGACTAATGGCGCTTGTCGGCATTGACACCAATATTCTCATTCGCGTCTTCGTGCGCGATAATGACGTTCAAACAGAGCGAGTTGCGCGATTGATCGCTGATCGTCGCCCCGATGACCTGTTTTTTGTCAATCTGACCGTGATGCTGGAGTTTTTTTGGACGCTGCGCCGGTTTTACGAATATCCGCGCCATTCTGTCATCGCAGCGATTCGAAGCCTGCTTGAACGGCACGATCTCGAAATTGAACATTATGAGGTTGTCGGCGATGCGGCTGCCTTGTGCGAAGAAAGGAACTGTGACTTTTCTGATGCGGTGATCGGATTGATGAATCAGCGCCATGGCTGTGTCCGCACAGTCACTTTTGACAAGACCGCCGCAGCGGGATCATATGGCATGGAGTTGCTCACATGAGCGATCCCTCACGCCTGATCAATCCCGAAAAGCGCGGCGAGGACGTGGATACAACCTTGCGGCCGCAATCGCTTGCCGAGTTTGTCGGGCAGAAAGCGGCGCGGGAGAACCTCAAGGTGTTCATCGACGCGGCGAAGTCACGCGGCGAGGCTCTGGATCATGTCTTGTTTGTCGGGCCTCCGGGGCTTGGCAAGACGACGCTGGCGCAGATCATGGCCAAGGAATTGGGCGTCAATTTCCGTTCGACTTCCGGACCGGTGATTGCCAAAGCGGGCGATCTAGCGGCGCTTTTGACAAATCTGGAAGAAAATGACGTCCTTTTCATTGATGAAATCCATCGTCTTTCGCCGGCTGTTGAGGAAATCCTCTATCCGGCGATGGAGGATTATCAGCTGGATCTGATTATTGGAGAAGGTCCGGCGGCGCGGTCTGTGAAGATTGATCTGGCGAAATTCACACTGGTCGCGGCGACGACGCGGCTCGGGCTTTTGACCAATCCATTGCGTGACCGGTTCGGCATTCCGGTTCGGCTGAATTTTTATACGGTTGAAGAGCTGGAGCTGATCGTGCGGCGCGGGGCGCGTATTCTCGGCCTGCCTCTGGATGACGATGGTGCCACGGAAATCGCCAGGCGCTCACGCGGCACGCCACGCATTGCTGGACGGCTCTTGCGCCGGGTGCGCGATTTCGCCCATGCGGGCGGCGGCGAGAAAGTGACGCGGGCGCTGGCTGATGCAGCGCTGCTGCGGCTTGAGGTAGACAGTCTTGGTCTTGACGCACTTGACCGGCGGTATCTCAACATGATTGCGCTGAATTTCGGCGGCGGGCCGGTCGGGGTTGAGACGATTGCGGCGGGACTATCTGAGCCACGTGATGCCATTGAGGACATCATCGAGCCCTATCTTATCCAGCAAGGGTTCCTTCAGCGCACACCGCGAGGGCGGGTGTTGGCGGCAAATGCATGGAGGCATCTTGGCATGGAAGCACCGCGAGATGCGGCGCAGACGACGCTGCTTTTTGACGATGAGTGAACGTTACCGCGCACCCACGATCTTTGCCGGCAGATAGACAATAGACGACAGCAAATCACCTGCAATGCCAAGGCTGTCGCCAACGACGCCGGCCTTTCTGGTTTGCGCGCGTTCAAGCGTAGCCAGGTTCAGGCCGCCGTTGACCAGATTGATGAGGACTTGTGAATTGGCAAAGGTCGAATGGCTGAGCTTGTCGCCTTTTTTGCTGAGGGTGGCGATGTCGAGGACGATCAGGCCTTGCGCAGTCAGCTCTTCCTTGTTGGCGCCGGAACCGACGCGCGGGCGCCCGCCGCGCAATCCACCGGAGAATTTGAGGGCCTTGTCTTGCTCTGAAACCAGCACGATCATTGTTTTTGGCCGCGTGGTCAAAGAGGCGAGTTGTGTGCGGAACACATCGACGTCGATGTCGGGCGCGGCAAGGATAAGCGCCTCGATTTTGGAAATGGTCGCCGTGTCGCCGGTCAAGGCGAGTGTGCGCATCGCTTCCATGGTCAAGAAAGTGCCCATGGAATGTGCAAGCACGATAATGGATTCAGGCTTGGCAGCGGCGGCGATTTTCAAGGTTCTTGCAAGACCATCGCGCGCAAATTCCGCGCTTTCACGGTCATAAAGATACAGTGCGGTTTTTTGAGCGGAAGGCCATGAATAATGCAGGGAAACGCCCGGAACCTTGTAATCATGTTGGAGTTGCGCTGCTGAAAACAGGCCTGCGGCGAAGCTGACATTGTAGCCGTGGATAAATACGAAAACGGACCGCTTGCCGACGGGTCGCTTGGCGAGATCTGCACGAAGGCGACTAGAAAAAGCTGCCTCGTCGTCCGTCAGTGTTGCAGACGTGACCCCAAAGTCACGGGCAAGGTTCGGCTTGTCCTTTGGCGGGCTAACCGTGCCGGGCTCACGATTCAACGGGACCGATACGGTCATCTCGGCAAAATGGAGACTGTCCGAACGCTCACCGCTGAAAACCTCAGTCTTGTCCGGCGATGGCTGGCGTGTTGTTACCACAAGAACCTGTTCGGATGAGGCGGCTTTTGTATCGACGAATGCAATCTGGCCGATGCTTTTTGGTCCGGAGACGCATGCGGCCAAAAGCAAACTCAACAGCAACGCGGAACAGGCTCGCAACATTTCAGGTCAATCCGGTGAATATGCTAAGTTCTTAACCGGTCAGATACGCAGGAGCAACCCGATCAGTTTGCGGTTGTATGAAGTATTGGCTCGACTTTGTCGCTGTTCCAACCGCGCATCAGGCCGAACGCGCCGCTGTAGGAGAAGGCGGCCCAGCGGAAGCCATGTTTTTCCGACCGTTCAATCTGGGCTTTATAGTAGGCGCTGCGGGATTTTGCTGGAACGGTATGCTCGTTGCCATACTCTTGGCGGATCATGCCGAACTCGCCGAGCAGGATGTTGGCCGGGTCAACGCCATTGGATTTGGCCCAATTGGCAACAAGCGCAAACGGTTTTTCCATTGCGCTCTCAAGGCCTTCTTTTGTCGCGATTTTGACGATCTCTTGATCAAAATAGGCGAGGTGCCCTGCTCGGACTTCAATCGGCGCGTCGCTGCGAATTCGTGCGCGGATTTCATCCAGTGCCGCACCAATTTCTGCTTTTGGTGCGCTGTCCAGCGGAAAGGGCAGTCCATAGACGTAAGGCATGAAATCACCTGCCCACGTCGCGCCCTGATGGGTGAGGATGAACGGGTCGTAAGAGTGGAACGACCAGATGATGTTGTCGTCGGAGATGTCTTTTGGATCAATTTTGGCAAGGCCCTCCGCGCTGCCCCAGCAGGCACCGGAGAGGACCAGCGTCAGTCCGGTGGCCGAAGAACGGGCGGCGGCGAAAGCCTGTTTCATCTGGCCGGGCCAGTTGCTGGTGCCGTCGCTGTCACAATCGATCGTTGGCTCGTTGAAGACTTCGAGCGCGACGCGCTTGGGGTCCTTGTCTTTTATCGATGAGGCAAGGCGGCGCAGGAAGTTGAGGTAGGCTTCGAACTTTGCCGGATCGTTCAAAATTTCGCTCGTGCCGATGGACCGTTCGCCAGCCGGGATCGGATGGATATCTAGAAGGACGTCAAGCTTTGCCTTCAGCGCCAGATCGACTGCGGCAACAACTTCGTCATAGAGGCGCTCGTGCAAGTCAACGGACGCATCGGACAGGAATGGCGCAGGATCAATCGGGACGCGGACAAAGTCGAGGCCACTTTGCTTGAGAGATTGGAGTTCCGCTTCGCCGATGTAGCGTTTCCATTCGGGGAATGGCAGCAGTACCTTTTCATCGCCCCATGTCTTTTCCTGTGGCCAGGTGTCCCAGAGGTCAAGTGACATGCCGCGCCGCCCTTCAAACGTCGCGGCGTTGGCGGCGAGCGTTGTGAGGATAAGGGCGATAAGCGCAAGTGACGGTTTCATTTTGCCAATCCGGTGAACATGCCGCATATACGGGCAATTGCGGGATGCGGGAAATGGCGATGTCTGATCTTGGTAAAGGACTGGCGGGGGAACTGACGGATTTCGGCCACCGGCTTATGCAGCGGGTCTATTATGAGGACACGGATTTTACCGGTATTGTCTATCATGCCCGCTATCTGCATTTTTTTGAGCGGGGGCGGACTGATTATCTGCGGTTGTCGGGTGTGCACCACACGGAATTGGATGATGGGGCGCATGGCGAGAAATTAGCGTGGATTGTCCGGCGGATGGAAATTGAATTCAAATCACCGGCGCGAATTGACGACGTCTTGACCATTGAAACGCGGACGGCGGAGATATTCGGTGCGCGCATCATTATGGGGCAGGTGATATCGCGTAATGGCCAGGAACTTGCGACAGCAAAGGTCGAGGCTGCGCTGATTAACGGACAAGGCAGGCCACGCCGGTTTCCAAAAGACTGGATTGTTGCTTTCCGGCCAACTGCCAAGCCTTAAAAATAACCCATCCTTAACCATAACAAGCCATGAATGAATGAGGAAAGACAGGCGCGGAATCCCCGCGTCTTGTTTTAACCAAATTTAGCGGAAAGAAGCACGCCTGACGCGAGGGATGCGACGGCGGAATTCAAAAACCGCGAGGCGCAAACGGACCGCCCGGCCAATCCAGCCGGGCGTTTGGATTCGAGGATACAGGCAATGGAAGAAATCGCACTGGCCGCACCCACTGTGGACATGTCCCTGTGGGGCCTGTTTGCGCAGGCAGGCTGGATCGTCAAACTGGTTATGCTCGGGCTATTGGGCGCTTCGATCTGGACCTGGGCGATTGTCATTGAAAAATCGATGGCCTACTCGCGCATGCGCCGTGCATTGGACCGGTTTGAGCAGGTGTTCTGGTCCGGCCAGTCGCTGGAAGAATTATACCGCACGCTTGCCGACCGGAACACGATTGGCATGGGTTCGATTTTCGTTGCCGCGATGCGCGAATGGAAGAAGAGCTTTGAGCGCGGTGCACGCTCGCCCATCGGCCTGCAGATGCGCATTGAAAAATCGATGGATGTGGCTCTGACCCGCGAGATGGAGCAGTTGGAAAGCCGGTTGACTTCGCTGGCGACCATTGGTTCTGCCGGGCCATTTGTTGGACTGTTCGGGACTGTTATCGGCATCATGACATCGTTCATGTCGATTGCGGCGTCGAAGAACACCAATCTTTCAGTTGTGGCACCGGGCATTGCCGAAGCACTGCTGGCAACGGCCATCGGACTGGTGGCGGCCATTCCGGCTGTTATCGCCTACAACAAGCTGCATTCGGACGCTGCAAAGATCGGCTCGCGGCTTGAAGGTTTTGCTGATGAGTTCTCTGCCATTCTTTCGCGGCAAATTGACGAGAAGATCGCCCGTCAGGGCTGAACCGGAGACTATTCGTCATGGGCATGGCAGTTGGAAACAGATCAGGCAAGGGCAGCCGTCGCCGCAGGGGGCGCGGCTCGGGCGGTGTGATGAGCGAAATCAACGTGACGCCTATGGTGGACGTGATGCTGGTGCTGCTGATCATTTTCATGGTCGCAGCGCCGCTGATGACGGTTGGCGTGCCGATCGATTTGCCGGATACACAGGCGAAATCGCTTAACACGGACACGCAGCCGATCACCGTTTCGGTCAATCAGGCCGGTGAAATCTTCATTCAGGAAACACCGATTGCCATTGAAGAGATCGTGCCGAAGCTGCAGGCAATTGCCAAGGCCGGATATGAAGAGCGGATTTTCGTGCGCGGCGACAAGCTGGCTGACTATGGCACCGTGATGAAGGTCATGGCGCGCATTTCGTCTGCCGGGTTCAAGAATCTCGGGCTTGTCAGCCTGCCGGAGCAGGGTGGCTGACCTTTGATGAAGGGCCCGATCACCACTTCTGCAATATTGCACATCATCGTCCTGGTCCTCGGGCTGGTGTCGCTGTCTTCGGCTAAAAAGTTTGAGGCCGGAAGTGTTGAATCATTCCCTGTTGATATCGTGCCGATTGAAGAGTTGACGCAAATTCAGGAAGGCGTGAAGACCGCGCCAAAGGCGGAGAAATCCGCTCCGGTGCCGACCACCAAGCCGAAGACCGTGGAAAACGCCAAGACCACCGGTGACAATGAGACTGATCTTCCCACCCCGCCGAAGCCATTGGATAAGCCGAAGCCGATTGAAACAGCTGAAGCGCCGCCTCCAACGCCAAAGCCGGTGAAGAAACCTGAAGAGGTCAAACCGGAAGAGCCGAAGACGGATCCTGTTGCCGAGGCCATCGCCAAGGAAGCAGAAGCTGCGAAGGCGGCGGAAGCCAAGGCTGCAAAGGCGGCAGAAGCAAAGGCTGTGGAAGCAAAAGCGGCTGCAAAGGCTGATGCTGCTGCAAAGGCCAAGGCGGATGCGGCGGCGGAGGCTGCGGCCAAGCTTGAGGCGGAAGCGCTGTTGAAAGCGGAAGCTGACACCAAGGCTGCGGATCAGGAAAAGGAAGCTACCAAGAAGGCTGAGAAAGAGGCCGCTGCCAAGGAAGCGGCAAAGGAAGCAGCCAAACAGGCGGCGGCAGAAGCGGAAGCAAAAGCGGCTGAAGAAGCCAAAGCTGCTGCCAAGGCGGAGGCCAAGGCGCAAGCTGCCGCTGAGGCGAAAGCGGAAGCCGACGCCAAAGCCAAGGCAGACGCAAAGGCTGCGAAGGCAGCGGAAGCGAAGGCGCAGAAGGCTGCGGATGCCAAAAAGGCGGCTGAAGCCAAGGCCTCGCAGGAAAAAGAATTCAATGCCGAAGAGATTGCCGCACTCCTCAACAAGGAGAAGGCTTCCGGCGGCGGGGCGAAACGCTCTACCGACAAGGCGGCACTGGGTGGCAAGAAGGCGACAGGTGGCGCCAAGATGTCGGTCAGTGAAATGGATGCGCTGCGCGGCATGATCGAAAAGTGCTGGAACCCGCCGACTGGCATCAATGATGCGGGCTCGATGAAGATCACCATCAAGATGAGCCTCAATGAGGCCGGTGAGATCGATGGCCAGCCGAAAGTGGTGGCGGGTGGCGGTGGATCGGGCATTGAGCGGGCGGCGGCGGAAGCGGCACGGCGCGCCGTGCTGAAATGTGCGCCCTACAATTTGCCAGCAGACAAGTATGACGCATGGTCGGAAGTCATTGTGAACTTCGATCCAAGCGAAATGTTCTAACCCTGAATTGAAGTTGAGAAAGAGGTCATAGACCGATGAACAAACTGATCAGAAACTTTGCCCTGGCCGCCTTCACGGCACTTGCCAGCGTTGCTGCGCTGACTCTGCCTGCCAATGCGCTTGTCGAAATCAACATCAACAAGGGCAATGTCGAGCCCCTGCCTATCGCCATCACGGACTTTCTGGCGGGCAGCGAGCTTGGTGCGCAGATTTCGCAGATTGTTGCGGCTGATCTGAAGCGCTCCGGCCTGTTTGCGCCGATCGACAAGGGCGCTTTCATTGAAAAGATATCCAATCCGGATGTCGCGCCTCGCTTTGAGGACTGGAAGGTCATCAATGCGCAGGCGCTGGTGACGGGCCGGG
>JANMEX010000005.1:0-6883 GCA_031377485.1 Phyllobacteriaceae bacterium | reverse complement strand
GTGCGGCTGGTTACCGGCCTGTCGATCCTGTTCGAGCGCCTGTGGCCACTAGTGTTACCGGCCATCATCACGGCATCGGCGGCATTGACGCTCTCCTGGTTCGGCCTGTTCCGGTCTGTTCCGGATGCTTTGCGCTACGCTTTTCTGGGTGTGTTGGGCCTGGCGTTTATTGTCAGTCTTTGGCCGCTCAACAAATTCCGCCTGCCATCAAGCCAAGACGTTGACGCACGCCTTGAAGCAGCCAATGCGCTGGAGCATCAGCCGATTGCCACGCAAACCGACCGGCTTGCAGGGAGCCCGGATGATTTTGCCAGCGCCCTGTGGCGTGAACATCAAAACCGCATGGCGGCAAAACTTGGCGACATTCAGTCGGCCAACCCCGCCCCGCGCACCTATGACCATGACAGGTTTGCCCTGCGCGCAATTCCTGCACTCGGACTTTTTGTAGCTTTTGCTTTTTCTCAAGGCAGTCTTGGCGGCAAATTTTCTGACATCTGGAATGGCCCGGCGGCGATACCGCCGGTACCCCCGCGCATTGACGCCTGGGTCACACCGCCGCGCTACACCGGCAAAGCGCCATTGTTCCTGTCGGGTCTAAACCAGGACGAGGAACAGACATTTACGGTGCCGGAAAATTCCGAGCTGACCATCCGCATCGGCAATGAAGCATCCGGTGACTTTGTGCTGACGCATGAAGGCAAACCGATGCAGCTGCCAACGCAGGCAGCAGGACTTGCCGCACCGGTATCGGGAAAAGTGCTCAAGGGTATTTTGGCTGCCGACGG
Source organism: Phyllobacteriaceae bacterium (assembly GCA_031377485.1). Classification (GTDB taxonomy): domain Bacteria; phylum Pseudomonadota; class Alphaproteobacteria; order Rhizobiales; family Rhizobiaceae; genus JANMEX01. The sequence goes on along the minus strand of JANMEX010000005.1, from coordinate 6,098 downwards.
AACAGTCAATTTGCAGAGATCCGGCGAGCCGATTGCCAAATGGGCATTCAAAGTCATTGACGACAAACCACCGGTTATCGCCTTTTCAGCCGACCCGACGGCGGCCTCGAATGGCGCGCTGACGCTTGGCTACAAGATTACCGACGACTATGGCGCGGTGAAAGCCGTGGCGCAATTCAAGCCATCGAAGCCAACTGCCGATGCGCGCCCGCTGTATCAATTGCAAGACCTGGCCTTGTCAATTCCGCGTCGCAACAGCGGCGATGGAACTGCAAAAACATCCAAGGATTTGACCGAACATCCGCTGGCAGGCGAATTGTTTGATATCTCCCTCCACACCGAAGATGGGGCGGGGCAGGCGGCCACCAGCGAAGTGAAAACATTTGCGCTGCCGGAATATTATTTTGCCAATCCGCTTTCCCGCGCTCTGGCAGAAGACCGCCGGCTTTTGGCTCGCAACGCCAACGACAAGCCACGCGTGCTCGACTATCTCGATGCGTTGATGATCCGGCCGGATGATACGCTTGCGAACGCCAGTTACTTCCTCGGCATCAAGACAGCGCGCATTCGCCTTGCCGCCGCGAGGAACGACGATCAGTTGCGCGATGTCGTGGCCTATCTATGGGAAATCGCCAAGGAGATTGACAAGAACGCCATGTCCGACGCGCAGCGGCGGATGAAGCAAGCGCAGGACAAACTGGCGCAAGCTCTGGAGAATGGCGCCTCGGACAAGGAAATCGAAAAGCTGATGCAGTAACTGCGTCAGGCGATGAATGAATATATGAAGCAGCTTGCGCAGGAGGCGGAAAAGAACCCGCAAACTTCGCAGAACGACAAGAACAGTCAGGAGCTTCGTTCGTCCGATATCGAAAAGATGCTCGACAAACTGGAAGACCTTGCCAAGCAGGGTGCCAAGGACCAAGCCAAACAGCTTTTGTCGCAGCTCAATGATTTGATGAATAATTTGCAGGCCCGCAAAGGCGGCAAGGGCGGCAAGGGCCAGTCCGAGATGGAAGGCAAGCTGAACGAGCTTGGCAAAATGCTGCGCGACCAGAAGAAGTTGCTCGACGAAACCTACAAAAAGGGACGCGAGCGCGGCGATCAGGGCGACGGCGGAGAACAACAGGGCGGCCAGCAAGGTCAGGGCAAAGAGGGCGAACAAGGCCAGGGTCAAGGCCAGCAACCGGGCGAAGGCAATGGCACCGGTGAATTGGCACGCCGCCAGAATGATCTCGGCAAGCAATTGAACGACATGGTCGAGGGCCTCAAGGGTCTTGGCCTTGATCCCGGTCAGGAATTGTCAGACGCGGGCAAAGCAATGGGCCGGGCGGGCAAGAAGCTCGGCGAAGGCAACGCCAACGAGGCGACGGGCGACCAATCCGACGCGCTGGATTCGCTGCGCAAGGGCGCGCAAAGCATGATGGACCAGATGAAACAGGCGATGGGCGAACAGGGCGGCGGGCAGGAAAAGGGCGGCAAGCGCGGACCCAATGACCGCGACCCGCTTGGCCGCCCGCGCGCCACGGAAGGCCCTGACATGGGACAATCCACCAAGGTACCGGATGAAATCGACGTCCAGCGCGCCCGCGAAATTCTTGATGCCATCCGCAAGCGGCTGGGCAATGCTCTCAGCCCCGAAGAAGAGAAAAGTTATCTCGAACGGTTGCTGAAATTTGAGTGAACGAGATTTCAGGCGTCGCCGGTGACGATGCCTACAAATGGCAGTTCGCGAAATGCGTGGGCGACATCCATGCCATAGCCGACGACGAAATAATCCGGGCATTCAAAGCCGACATAATCAGCATTGAAATCAGTCTGGCGGCGCACACTCTTGTCGAGCAGCACCGCAACCGAAACAGACTTCGCACCGCGCGAGAGCATCAATTCGCGGGTAAATTTCAGCGTTTTGCCGGATTCGAGAATGTCATCAATCAAAAGAATATCACGACCGCGCACATCATTGTCGATATCGCGCAGTACCTTGACCTCGCCGGAGACCGTGCCCGCACCGTAGCTGGAAATTGTAATGAATTCGACTTCGGGGGCAAGGCCCGCATCATGCATGGCGCGGATCAGATCTGCGGCAAAGACGAAAGACCCTTTCAGGATCGAGATCACCAGGAGGTCATGGTAATCATGGGCGGCGATGTCTTTTGCCAGCTCCAGATTGCGCATGGCGATGGTCGAAGAGCTGAACAGCACTTCAATCTTTTTACCGCGAACGACCTTCATAAGTATCCCCTGTTTTGCCCCTCGAAACAGCTCAATACAGGAGCGCGTGGCCGCCGGAAACCCAGAAAACCACCATCGCCGCAACGAATGTGAACAGCAGGAACGTTGGCGTCAACTGTTCGGGGTGGCTGGATTGCGCGTTTTCCGTATTGCCGGCACGCAACAATGAAAGTCCATCTGTGGCAATGACGGGAGTAGGTATCTCTTCGGCAGGGCGCGAAGAAGCGGGCTCGGCGCGGGTGACCGGCCTGACCGTTTCGAACTCGGCATCAATGATACTGTCCATATTCAAAGATATGGTCGGCGCTGCCATCATTCCGGCCCTTTTCTCAACCCTTGCTGACCGGTAAACGGGATTGGTTAAATTTTGCCAAATTTGTCAGCGATTCGCAGATCAACACTTTATGGACGGAGTAACGGTTTCAGTGATCCGCTTTGAAAATGTCGGACTGCGCTATGGAATGGGACCTGAAATCCTCAAGGATGTTTCGTTTCATATCCGTCCAAAGTCGTTTCAATTTTTGACCGGCCCATCGGGAGCTGGCAAGACGACATTGTTGCGGCTCCTCTTTTTGGCGCTGAAGCCTACACGCGGGCTGATTACCGCCTTCGACAAGGACATTGCGACGATCTCCAACGCGGAACTTCCCTTTCTGCGCCGACGGGTCGGCGTGGTGTTTCAGGACTTCCGGCTGCTTGACCATCTGACGACCTATGAAAATGTTGCTTTGCCGCTGCGTGTACGGGGCAAGGAAGAAGCGAGCTATCGCAACGATGTGATTGAGCTGTTGAAATGGGTTGGACTTGGCGAGCGCATCCATGTGCTGCCACCGATCCTTTCGGGCGGTGAAAAACAACGTGCGGCAATTGCCCGTGCGTTGATCGACCAGCCGGAAATTCTTTTGGCCGACGAGCCGACCGGCAATGTTGATCCCCCGCTCGCCCGCCGCCTGTTGCGGCTGTTCATGGAGCTGAACCGCTCAGGAACATCGGTCGTCATTGCCACCCATGATTTGACCCTGATGGATCAGATCGAGGCGCGGCGGATGATCCTGAATGCGGGGCGGCTCGAAATTCATGACTGACGTGAAATCCAGCACCGAAAAGCCGGAAACAGGCGCGACCGACATTCGCCGCCTGCGGGCGCAAAAATGGTGGCTGTTTGGCCGAAAGGTTGATCGGCAGACGCCGATCGTGCCCGATGGCAATATTTCTTCGACCGCATTGGTGTTCGTGATTGCAATCATGACGTTTCTTGCGTGCCTGACGTTGGGAGCGGTGACAGTCGTGCGCGATTCTGCGGCGTCCTGGCAGTTACAGATCGCCCGCGAAGCGACAATCCAGATCAAACCCGACGACGGGCTCGACATGGATGCGGCGCTCGAAACAGTCCGTGCCACAGCTGCCAATTTCGCCGGTGTCCGTGATGCACTCATCATCGACAAGGATGCGACCGCCAGATTGCTGGAACCTTGGCTTGGTGCGGGACTGGATGTTGATTCATTGCCCGTGCCGCGACTTGTCACAGTTACGATTGACCCTGCTTCACCGCCAGATTTCGCCGCCATGAAAACAGCCATCACGACAGCTGTGCCGCAAGCCGTTCTGGAAGATCACCGCAACTGGGTTGACCGGTTGGTGGCCATGGCGCGAACGACGGTGTTGATCGGAGTGATCGTATTGGGGTTGGTGCTGACCGCAACGGCGCTGGCAGTCATTTTTGCGACGCGCGGCGCTATGGCTGGCAACGGCCACATCATTGAGGTGCTGCACTTTGTTGGCGCGGAAGGCCGCTTTATCGCTGCGGAATTTCGCCGCCGGTTCTTCTTGACCGGCGTCAAGGGCGCGTTTGCAGGCGGTCTGGCAGCGCTGGCCGTGTTTGCAAGCGTCGGGCTTTGGTCAGCATCGAACCGCGCCACGCCGGAAGCAGACCAGGCCACCGCACTTTTTGGTGATTTTTCCATTGGTTGGGGCGGATATGCAGGCGTGCTCGCCATTGTGATTGTTGTTGCAATCCTGACGGCCGAAACGACGCGGCAGACTGTGCTGCGCCATCTGAAGGGCTTGGATCGCTCAAACCCTGAGTGAGAACGCATGCAACGCGCGTTGCGCGCCAAAACGAAATTGTAGCGTACAAAAATGTTAATGCCTGTTCACTGCCGCAATCCTTGTTTAACCTTTATGCAAATCAGATCATTGGAAACGGGATTTGCCCAGTACGGCCAAACAAATTCAACAGCGACGCCGGGACGGCGGACTAAACGCCGCGCTTTCAAAGGCGCTCCGGTGGCTTGGTCCGCTTGTGCTGTTTGGCCTGGCCGCTTTCCTGATCGGCTTTGCCTATTTTTCAGAGCACATATCGCGCTTGGGTGAACCACAGGATGTGAACGCGGCAGATGCCATCGTCGTTTTGACCGGCGGACAGTCACGCATTGAAGCCGCGTTGACACTTCTGGAGCGCAACAAGGGCGAGCGGCTTTTGATATCCGGTGTGAACTCCGGCACGTCGAAGGCCACGCTGCGCAATGCGCTGAATGCTGACAGGGGCCTGTTCGAATGCTGCGTTGATATTGGCTATGAGGCGCAAGACACCGTTGGCAACGCGGCCGAGACGATCAAATGGCTGCGCGACCACAAATACCGTAACGTCATTCTTGTTACCAACAATTATCACATGGCGCGCAGCCTGTTGGAATTGCAACGCCTTGATCCCCGCTTGACCATTGAACCATACCCTGTGGTCAATTCTGATCTTACCAATGGAAAGTGGATGTTGAGCCCGGAGGTCGTGCGCGTTCTGCTGGCCGAATATATGAAATATCTTGGCGCAGTTTCGCGCAGTGTCTTGCCGGTGCCATCCTCAATCGCGTCGATGATCACAAACTGATTGGCGACGGGTTCACGGCAGCGACGCGTTGGTATATCGACAATGCCGGAGCAAGATGCGTTTTGGCGCAACCAAAGCGCTTGCTCCATTTCTTTTGTCTTGTCGCGTTTTCCTTGCAATGTTGATGTTCAGCAAACTTTGATGTTCAACAGATTTGGAAATGCTCTAATCGCCACTCCTGACGGGTCGGGGCCAATGATTTTTTTGCGATCACTGCTGTTCAACTTTGTTTTCTACATCAATCTGATCGTTCAGATGATCATTTTCACCCCATATTATTTTCTGGCACCGCGCCACAAAGCCTGGTTTGTTCCCAAATTCTGGGCCAAATCCAACCATTGGCTCTTTGAAAAAATCGTTGGCTGCAAATATGAAATCGAGGGCCTTGAAAACATCAAGCATGAGGCCTGCATAATTGCGCCCAAACACCAGTCGTTCTGGGATGCCTATGCTTTCGTGCCGTTTGTTCCGGACCCTATCTATATTCTCAAACGCGAATTGATGTGGATACCGTTGTTTGGTTGGTATGTTGCCAAGATGAAAATGATCCCGGTGCACCGCGGCTCGCGCTCGGTGGCACTCAAATCCATCACGCGCGGCGCACAGCCCGCCATTGCCGACAAACGCCAAATCATGATTTATCCAGAGGGCACGCGGCGCGCGCCAGGCGATGTTCCGGCCTATAAATTCGGCATTGCCCATCTCTATCATGAACTCAATCTTCCCGTTGTGCCGATTGCCCATGTTGCCGGGCTCTATTGGCCACGCCGCCAATTCATGCGTTATCCCGGCACGATCAAATGCCGGGTGCTGCCCGCGATCATGCCGGGCCTTGGCAAGGAAGAGTTTTTGAAAAAGCTGCAGGATGTGACGGAAGAGGCGTGTGACGAATTCCTTATCGAAGCAGCGACAGGGCCTAACCCGCCTGCCCTGCCGGAAACTGCACTGAACCGGTTGGCACAATTGGGCGTAAGACTTC
>JANMEX010000293.1:0-2229 GCA_031377485.1 Phyllobacteriaceae bacterium | reverse complement strand
CAAGATGGAACGCGAGAACTTGTCCGGGCGCGCTGGGGAATGCCTTCACCGCCTCAGTTTGGCAATGCGCCTGTTACCAACATTCGCAATGTCAAAAGCCCGCATTGGCGGCGCTGGCTTGGCGTTGAAAGTCGGTGCGTTGTGCCATCAACCAGCTTTTGCGAATGGACTGGCGAAAAGGGCAGCAAGCGCAAAGTCTGGTTTGCTTTGGATGAAAGCCGCCCTCTCTATTTCTTCGCCGGTATATGGACGCCTTGGCAAGGCACTCGCAAGAAAGCTGAAGGCGAGATGGATCACGAACTGTTCGGCTTTCTGACTTGCGAGCCGAATGCCGTTGTGAAGCCTATTCACGAAAAGGCCATGCCTGTTATCCTCAGAAACCAAGCTGAGATCGACCAGTGGTTATCAGCGCCAACGGCAGAAGCCTTGGAATTTCAGCGTCCATTGCCGGATAGTGAATTGGTTATGCTTAGCTAAATCCGTATGACGAAAACTGTTTGTAAGCAGTATTGCAAGTCACACCTTTTGAGATACGGCAAACGCAAACCTATTTCGCCTTACGAAAAAATAGCAAGATGAGGCAATCGACTGTCTGGTGTTACAAGTCCGTGTTTTTGGGCTGCTTTGCTAAGTCTTTAGGTCATGTTGACAAACTCCGGACCCAGAGAGTTGCAGCGACGATCTAGATAATTGCGAGCTGGTTTGCTGCGGTTTTGTCATATCGGGTTGCCAGGCGGCGAGCGCATTTGAGCTTGTTGTTGCATCGCTCGATGCGGTTGCGCAGGGCATAGATGAAGCGGTCGACTTTGATGGGCTGCTTTCGGTTCTTCTTGCCGGGGATGACCGGCGTTCCGCCCCGTCGCTCCACGTCATCGAGGATGCGGCCGCTGTCATAGCCCCGGTCAGCGATAGTGAGTTTGCTGGGCGGCATGTCCGCATCGGCAAGCAAGTCGTAACCCTTGTAATCAGAGTCTTCTCTGCCGGTGATGTCCGCGCACACCGGCAGGCCGTGCACATTGGTGATCAGATGAATCTTGATCGCAAAGCCACCCTTTGAACGGCCAAAACCCTCTTTTGAGTCCCCCTTTTGCGCCCGCTGATGATGATGGGCCTGGATGATGGTGCTGTCGATCATTTGCACCTGCGGCAGCGAAGCGCCGCCTTCGTTCACCGCTTCAAGGATAAGTTCCCTCAAGCCTGCCGGCGTCCAGCGCCGGAACTGGCGGTAAGCGGACTACCATTTGCCGAAATCCTCCGACAGATCACACGACTGCGCTCCCGTGCGCGCAATCCAGAAAATGCCGTCCAGAACACGCTGGTGGTCCCGCGCCGGACGCCCGCCGCGACCGCGAAACGACACTATGAACTCAACAAAAAACGTCCACTCGCCGTCTTCAGTCAACAGCTGAGCCAAGATAGCCTCCGTGCGAAAGCTATCTTGAATCATAACTCAACTGATTTGTGAATCCGGTTTGTCAACAGGACCTAGTAGGGCGTTTCGCGGATGGCTAGTCTTATGAAGCGCCTGCCCTTGATCCCGGAATTGATGAATCTCTCACCGCCTTCATGGGCCAGCGCAAGGCAGTCCTGCCAGACAAAGTGAGCTATAACTACTTAAACGCCGCGTTGATCTCAATGAGGTGGAAGTCATAGTCCATAACATAGACTTGCGAATAGCCAGCCATGCTTTTCGGCTTGATGATGATCCGCTTGGGATCGTCTTGGGCGAGATCATCGTGATATCCAGACTGCCTCAGCTTCTCGATAATTGCATCAAAATCATCGATGCGAATGGCAAAATGGATATCGTCTGACCCCACTATTCGTGTCGCCGGAAATGTCCCATCGGGAACATAGGTCACATGAACTTCAGCACCGCCAAGCCTTAGCCATCGCCCGTCAATCGGGAATGGCGGCCGGGCGGCAACCGAGAAACCCAGAACATCGGTATAAAATGAGGCCGCCTTCGCAACTTCCCTGGTTGGCACAGAAACGTGATGCAGATAGCAATTTTCCATTGGATCCTCGCAAAGCGCAAAAAAGCCTAACACATCAAAATCCGGAAATAAACCGGCGTCAGATCAGGCTAGCTCGACCTTGGCCGTAGTCATCTTACGTGATACTTAGAAACCAAGCTGAGATCGACCAATGGCTATCAGCGCCAACGGCGGAAGCCTTGGAACTGCAGCGCCCATTGCCTGACGACGGTTTGGCTATTTTGCCCTAGCA
>JANMEX010000509.1:0-2779 GCA_031377485.1 Phyllobacteriaceae bacterium | reverse complement strand
GGCATTTCGAAGCCGGTTTCTTCGTCTTTTTCCTGCTCCTTGGTGAGGCGCAGGCGGTTTATCACGGTTTCGAGCGGGATGGCGGAGCCGCCGGCGGCGAGTTTGGCCTGATTGGCATAGATGTGGCTGCCGGGAAGTTTGGTCTGTGGCACGACTTCAAACATCATGCGCATGGGGGTGGCGAGGGCTTCACCGAAGGCGATGGCTTCGCGGTTTGCGATGGAGGAGAGGAAGGAAATCGTGCTCTTGGCCGCGCCGGAGACGGCTTGGCGGATGATGTCCTTGTCGCGCTCATTGCCGAGGCGCATGGCGAAAATCGTGTTGCACTGGGAGAGGATAGTTGAATCCAGCTCGCCCGGGCGCTGGGTGATGACGCCGAGGAACACGCCATATTTGCGGCCTTCCTTGGCAATGCGGGCGATGGCCTGACGGGTGGGCACAAAGCCTGCCGAGCTATCAGCCGGGATGTAGCGATGGGCTTCTTCGCAGACAACGAGTGTCTGGATCGTGCCTTCCGACCAGAGCGCCAGATCGAACGCGAGGCGGCAAAGGATGGACGCGACGGAGTTCACGACTTCCGACGGGATGCCCGACAGCTGGAAGGCGCAGATCGGCTTGCCATTTTGCGGGATGCGGAAAATGTGGCGGATGATCGGGTCGATGTTGTCCTCGACCGTCTTGGCGCCGAACATGAACTTGAAGCGCGGATCATTGACAACGGAATCGATGCGGTTTTTGAGGGCGCGCAGATGCGGCCGCTCGGCCTTGCCATCGAGCAGGCCGATGCGCTCTTCGATCAGGTTGAGCAATTCGACAATGCGGTATGGCACGGGCGTATCGGCGGTGAAGGTGGTGAATTCCTTGTCGCGGCGCAGGCCATTGCTCTGTGTGCCGGAGCCTTTCTTGAAGCGCTGCTTGGCCAAGGGAATGAGATCGCGCAAAGCATCCAGCTCTTCAGGAACTGCCGGCCGGCCGCGGAAGATGACTTCCTGGAATTCATCAAGGCGGAACATCCAGAACGGCAGTTCGAGTGTCTCGGCCTCGACCGTGATGGCGTGATCGGGGAAGGCGGATGAAAATTCATTGTGCGGATCAAGGATCAGCACGCGGATATCCGGTCGGGTTTCGACAATCTTGCGCAAGAGCAGCGTGACGGCAGTGGATTTGCCGACGCCGGTGGTGCCAACGACGGCGAAGTGGCGCGACAGGAGCTTGTCAATGTCGATCAGCGCGGGGATGGTAGGGTCTTGTGCCAGTGTGCCGATGTTGACGGATTTCTGGCCGGACGCGGCATAAACGGCGGCCAAGTCGGCGTGGCGAATGCGGTGGGCGACGGCGCCCATGTGCGGATAGGATTTGATGCCGCCGGAGAAATACGGGCTGGATTCGGGCGCGTCCTGGCGGATTTCACCGGTGAGTTCGACCATGATGTGGACGACATGTTCAAGGTTCGGGTCCCAGTTGGGGTCTTCCGCCTTGATCTCGTAGATCAGGCCGACGATGCGGTTCATGCCGACGCGGATGGAAATGAGCTGGCCGACGGCCCAGTAATCTTCCGATGCGCCGGAGGATTTGCCGGAAATGGCGGAGATGATGGCGCGGCTGCCATCGCACTCGATGACAAAGCCTTCCGAGCGGTTGCGCTTGAAACCGGCAGGCATGCCTTCGATATCCGTTGATGGCGCTTCGCCGATATTCATGCGTGCTGCCTCAGCCGTTTGTGCGTCATTCTCATGTGTCATGAACCGGTCCCCATGCCCTCAACAGCCAATCACTACCGCAGGATGCTTAAGGTCCGGTTCGGCTGGATGGTGAACAGAAGGTTAGGATTGCAATTGTGCAGTGCAGCAATTTGCAGCTTGTCTTTGAGTTGCGGGCCGCTAAGTTGTGTGCGGGAGAGTCACGGGAACCACGAACTCCATGCGGATCGCACTCAAACCCAACCCCGATTTCAAGCCGCCACGCGGTGTTCATCTGTGCATTCTTGGCAAGGCTGATAGTCCGCTTTTGGTGGAACATCTGACGGGTCTGGACGACAAGGGGAGGCACGACCGGTTCAACGGCGTTCTGGATACCGACGGAATTGCGGACTATGCGCGGCGTTGCATTCATCCCGGAGTCATGGTGATCGCGGCGCAGAAGGACGGGCATGTGATCGGGGTGGCCGAATTGCACCCCGCAAACATGGAAATCGCTGAAGCTGCGTTCAGTGTCGATGCCAAATGGCGCGGCCACGGCATCGGCGCAGCGCTGTTTGCGTTGATCCTTGAAGCGGCCTGGTCACGCGGGCTGGCGAGCCTTGAAATCACAACACATGCAGACAATGACGCGATGAAGAATCTGGCGCGCAAGTTTGGAGCGGAGCTGACATTTGATCATGGTGACGGGACGGCGCGGATTGACCTTGAGAGCATCCAATTTGGCGAAGCAGCGGCATAGGTGGACTATGGGATGTGCATCGGGTGACTTGAGCCGTTCATCGCATTTATGAAGACGAACGGCTCAGATCCTGCACCGGGTGCCAATCGCTATTCTCAAACGGTCATTCCACAGGCACCATCAAGTGGGCATAGGGTGTTCCGGACCACATGACATAGGGTTTGCTGGTGTCCGGCTTGGCATCCGTCGGGTAGCCGGCCATCATGTCGGTGGCATTCATGATCATGACGTGGCGGCCGGTCTTGACCCAATTGTTGGCTTCCGTCGGTGCGGTTGCGAATGGGTCTGTGTTGCTGGCATCAGAGCCTCCGGCGAGCATATAAATCAATCCGACCTTACC
>JANMEX010000502.1:0-10380 GCA_031377485.1 Phyllobacteriaceae bacterium | reverse complement strand
CTTGTGGTCGGCACGGAGCTTTCCACTGTAATTGAGAATCCTGGCAAATACTGGCGGCACCTGACCGGCGACAGCCAGTTGCGCTGGATCGGCCCGGACAAGGGCGCGATGCATCTGGCGACTGGCGCTGTGGTCAATGCCGTATGGGATTTGCTTGCCAAGCAGGCGGGCAAACCGGTCTGGAAATTGGTTGCCGACATGTCGCCAGAACAGATCGCGGACATTGTTGATTATCGCTATCTCACCGATGTTCTGACACGTGATGAGGCAATTGCAATTCTGACCAAAGCCCAATCCGGCAAGACTGAGCGGATCGCCACGCTCAAGCGTGAAGGCTATGCCTGTTACACCACCTCTGCCGGTTGGCTCGGCTATTCAGACGAAAAACTGCGCCGTCTCTGCCAGGAAGCCGTTGACGCCGGGTTCAGCCACGTCAAGATGAAGGTTGGCCGCGATCTTGAGGACGACATTCGCCGTCTTACCATTGCGCGCGAAGTTCTTGGTCCCGACCGCTTCATGATGATTGACGCCAATCAGGTCTGGGATGTCGATCAGGCGATTGAGTGGGTCAACGCGCTCGCTTTCACCAATCCCTTTTTCATCGAAGAGCCGACCAGCCCGGATGACATTGCCGGCCACCGCAAGATCCGTCAGTCGATCGGAAAGGTAAAAGTCGCGACCGGCGAAATGTGCCAGAATCGCATCATGTTCAAACAATTTATCGCCGAGGGCGCCATTGACATCGTGCAGATCGATTCCTGCCGCATGGGTGGCCTGAACGAAGTGCTGGCGGTGCTGTTGATGGCCGCCAAATACAATCTGCCCGTCTGGCCGCATGCCGGCGGCGTCGGGCTTTGTGAATATGTGCAGCACCTTTCGATGATCGACTACCTCTGCGTTTCCGGCTCCAAGGAAGGGCGCGTCATTGAGTATGTTGATCATCTGCATGAGCATTTCATCGAGCCGTGCGTGATCCGGAACGCCGCCTATATGCCGCCGAATTTGCCGGGCTTCTCGATCGAGATGAAGCCGGATTCTATTGCCGAATATGAGTGGCATCCATGAGCATTGCACTCAAGGGCATGACCTGGAGCCATCCTCGCGGTTATGATCCTTTGGTGGCTTGCTCTGCGCAATGGCAGCGCAAGACCGGTATCTCCATTTCGTGGGATAAGCGTTCGCTGCAGGATTTTGAATCCTTTCCGGTCGATGAATTGGCCCGGCAATACGACCTGATCATCATTGATCATCCACATGTCGGGCAGGTGGTCGAAGAGGGTTGCCTCGCCCCGCTGGACGCTCCGCGCTTTGAATCCGAGCGGATATCGATGGCCAACCGGGCGGTTGGTGCGTCATTTTCGAGCTACACCTACAAAGGTCGTCAATGGGCTTTGCCGGTGGATACTGCCGCCCAGGTTCAAGCCTTTGTCCCGTCGCGGCTAGCCGAACCGGCAAGGTCGTGGGATGATGTTCTGACGCTTGCGCGTCAGGGCTGGGTGGCGCTGCCGCTCCGCCCGCCGCACTCGCTGATGTGTTTTTACACGCTTGCCGCCCATTTCGGCACGCCGTGCCAAACCGATGCTGCGCCGATGATATCTGAGACCGGCGCCAGACCTGCCTATGATTTGCTGACAGAGCTGTTCGCGCTCGTTGATCCGCTATGCCTCACCCAAGACCCAATTGCCTCTTATGAAGACATGGCGCGCGCGAATTCGAATATCGCCTGCGTGCCGCTGATTTATGGCTATGTGAATTATGCAATGGATGGTTTTAGACCCGAACTCATCGGCTTTGCCGACATGCCAGTTCAAGGCGCCCGCCCACCGAATGGCTCCGCGCTCGGCGGCACGGGTTTGGCCGTCTCCGCCAAATCCGCCCACATCGACGCAGCGATGGATTTTGTCTGGTGGGTCGCCTCCGGTGAAGTGCAAAAGGGTCTGTATGCCCATTCGAATGGCCAGCCCGGTCATACCGACGCATGGGAGGACGAGGCGGTTAATGTGGCAACACATGGCTTTTACCGAAACACCCGCGTCACGCTCGACGGCGCTTGGGTGCGCCCGCGCCATAATGGCTACATGGCCTTCCAGCAGTCAGCTTCTGATTACCTCAACAATTGCCTGTCAAACCGCCGTCCGGTGAAGGAATTCGTGGACGGACTGAATTCTCTTTTTGCTGCGAGCTTTCCAAAAGCCTGAGCTGCCGCTACCAATCAATCAGATACGGGAAATCACATCATGGCCTTATCGTTAAAAGACAAGACCGTTCTCATCACCGCTGCCGGGCAAGGCATCGGTCGCGCCACAGCGCTTGCCTTTGCCGCGCAGGGTGCAAACGTCATCGCCACTGACATCAATGAGACGACACTGGCAACACTCGTTGGCGAAAAAGGCATCACCCCCCGCAAGCTCGACGTCCTCGACACCGCCGCCGTCAACGCGCTGGTTGCCGAAATCGGTACCGTGGATGTCTTGTTCAATTGTGCCGGGTTTGTCCATCCGGGTTCCATCCTTGAATCGTCCGACAAGGATTTCGACTTCGCCGTGGACCTCAACGTCCGCTCTATGGTGCGCACCATCAAGGCTGTGCTGCCCGGAATGCTGGAGCGCGGTGATGGCGCGATCATCAACATGGCCTCGGTTGCATCGTCGCTCAAAGGCGTGCCGAACCGGTTTGTTTATTCGCTGACAAAGGCTGCTGTCCTTGGCCTCACCAAATCAGTTGCCGCCGACTATGTTGCCAGAGGCATCCGTTGCAACGCGATTTGCCCGGGCACGGTCGAAAGCCCGTCGCTGGATGATCGCCTGAAGGCAACCGGTGACTATGATGCGGCGATGAAATCCTTCATTGCCCGTCAGCCGATGGGACGTCTGGGCAAGCCGAAAGAAATCGCCGATCTGGCCGTCTATCTCGCAACTGCCCCGTACACGACCGGCCAAGCCCATGTGATTGACGGCGGTTGGGCGCTTTGAATTTCAGGAGATCGTTATGAAATTGCTTCGCTATGGCAAACCCGGACAAGAAAAGCCCGGCATTCTTGACCAGAATGGCCGCATCCGCGACCTGTCCGCCCATGTGAGCGACATCGCAGGCGCGGCGATTTCACCTGCTTCGCTGAAGAAGCTTGCCAAACTCAAGTTGGAAGATCTGCCGCTGGTCAAAGGCAATCCGCGGCTCGGTCCATGTGTGACGGGCACCGGCAAGTTCATCTGCATCGGCCTCAATTATGCCGATCATGCGGCTGAATCAGGAATGGCCGTTCCGCCGGAGCCGGTCATTTTCATGAAGGCAACTTCGGCCATCATCGGGCCGAACGACGAAGTCGAGATCCCGCGTAATTCGATCAAGTCAGATTGGGAAGTTGAACTTGGCGTCATCATTGGCAAGACGGCAAAGTACGTTTCCGAAGACGACGCGATGGATCATGTGGCGGGATATTGTGTGATCAATGACCTGTCCGAGCGCGCATTCCAGATCGAACATTCCGGTCAGTGGACCAAAGGCAAGTCTGCCGACACGTTTGGTCCAACCGGTCCTTGGCTCGTCACAAAAGACGAAGTTAAAGACCCGCAGAACCTTGGCATGTGGCTTGAAGTCAACGGCAAGCGCTTCCAGGACGGTTCGACCAAAACGATGGTCTATGGCGTCAAATTCCTTGTGTCATACCTCTCCCGTTTCATGAGCCTTCAGCCGGGCGACATCATCTCCACCGGCACGCCGCCCGGCGTCGGCATGGGCCAGAAGCCGCAAGTCTTTCTGAAGGCAGGCGATGTCATGGAACTTGGGATTGAAGGCCTTGGCCAGCAGCGCCAGACCACCCGTCAGGGATAGCGGGAATCATACACACTGCTGGTGGATTGCAAAAAAGCGCTGCAAGCGGATACAATTGTTTCAATGAACAATGTCATTTTGGCAAGAGTGCAGTCTTATTCAGCAAAAATCCTGAATGTGGAATGAAGGACTCTGACATTTGATCGGGTATGGTTGTGAAACCCACGATTCCTGAAGTTTCGGTGGTCATGCCGGTCCGCAACGGCGAGACTTATGTGGAACTTGCTGTCTCCAGCATCATTTCCCAGACCTTTCAAGAGTGGGAGTTGATTGCTATCGATGATGGATCTGTTGATGCCACTTTGTCCATTTTGCAAAGACTTGCCGCAACAGAACCCCGTGTTCGTATATTGGCTACCGGTGGTACTGGAATTGTTGAAGCGCTCAATCAGGGAATCGTGGCATCAAACACAGATTTGATTGCGCGCATGGATGCCGACGATATTGCATTGCCGGACAGACTTGCGCGGCAAGTCAACTTTATGAAGGATAATCCTTCGCTCGTTGCTGCCGGCAGCTCTGCTGTAAAAATTGATAAAGCGGGAAATGAAACCGGCCGCATCGTTATGCCGACGGAAGCCACTGCAATCGCAGAAGAAATGCGTTGGCGAAACCCGTTTATTCACCCCACTATGATCCTGCGCAAAGCGCTGGTACAACAGGTGGGAATGTATCGCACTGGCTGCACCTATGCTGAAGACTATGACCTTTGGCTGCGGCTTGAGGAAACCGGAGCACTGGCAAACCTTGTTGAGCCGACATTGCTTTTCAGAGTGCATGCCGACCAAACATCAAAGACAAAACGGTTGCAACAACGCGCAGCTACCGCGCTTGCGCGCCAGTCTGCGTTGCGGCGACGTTCCGGCAAAGGCGAGGGGGCAAATATGGCCTGCGCGTTGAACCAATCCTGTGCTGATTTTTTGTTGATGCGGACCGGCGATGAGACAAAAATCACTGAGGTTGAAGCAAAAGATTTGTCATTGATTTTGCGGTTTGTCTGCGAGAGGTTAGCCTGGCAAACCGTTCAGACTTTGCTTGAGCGTATCCAGCTTGAGGGAAAATACAAAAAATCATGGTTGTTGCGCCTGAGATTGACCGCATCGCGACTGCTCAGCCTTTTCAACAATATGAGTGCGACTGAAGGCAAAAGATATTGAGCGGATTCGTCTATATTGACCTCACCACTCTTGCCAGTGTGCGGGGGCAGCCGGTTGGAATATCCCGTTGCCAGCAAAAGTACGCAGACTATGCGTATCGCCGTTTGCCGAACGTTCGCTTCACACTGTTTGATCCGACAAGCCGTTGCTTCAGGAATTTGGCGCGCGAGCCTGCTGAGGCGATCATCCAGGGAACGCTGAAACTTGATACGACGATGGCTCCGGACCTCAACGCGCACCGGAAGCATTTTGTGGACAGGTTGCCTGTGCAACTGCGTCCGCTTTACTGGTGGCTGTCAAAGCCAAGACGGCGGATGATCGCGCTGTTGGAACCGGTAAGGCTGTCCAGGCAAACGACCGGCACATCTGATCTTGCCGCAAAAATCCAGAATTTGCTGATTAAACGCAAGGAAAGACCGCGATATTTTGATGCCGACGGCAAACGCATTAATATTTTTGATTTTTCAAGACTTGTCGGTGAGCCCGTCAAATTTCTGCGCGAAGATGCGACGCTCGCCATCCAATCGGACTGGGTGCACACGGATATCGCAAGCATTGCAACACTGAAGTCCAAGACAGGCTGGCGGCATGTCATTTTGTGTCACGACATCATACCGATCCAGTTTCCACAATGGTATCAGCAGCCGGATGTTGACGGGTTCAAGACCTACTATGATGGTGCATTCCGCATTGCCGACCGGGTAATGTTCACGTCTACATGCACGGAAAGAGACGCGCGTAATTACTGTCAGGCTTCGGGCTTTGACATTGATGATCGCGCAGTTGTTCCGATGGGGGCAGACATTGTCGCCAATCGAAAAGCTGCCGGGCACTTGCCTGCCGGGCTTGAACCGCACAAATTTGCATTGTTTGTATCGACAATTGAACCCAGAAAAAACCACCGCCTTCTCATAGATGCTTGGCGTTCGATGGCAACATCCGGCGTTATCAAACGTTCCGGGTTCAAACTTGTGTTTGTCGGCAGACCCGGATGGCAAATGGGTTCGTTTTACAATGACATCACCAGCGATCCGTTGTTGAAGGATTCGGTTATTCACCTCCAAAATGTCGATGATGAGGCTCTTGCCCGTCTGTATCAGCAAACGGCATTTTGCCTTTATCCACCTAAATTTGAAGGCTTCGGACTGCCGATCATTGAGGCTCTCGCCTATGGAAAGGCACTTCTCGTTTCAAATGCCGGTCCCATGCAGGAAATCGCCGGTGGCTTTGCTGTAGCACTCGATCCGGAAAATCCGGCAGATTGGGAGCGGGAAATGACCAATTGGATCGAAAATCCGGATGAGCGCGAAAAATGGGCGACCAAGGCACGCCTTGGCTATGAACCGCTCACTTGGGATGCCTCGGCAAAGCAGTTTTTCGAAAAAGCACTTGCACCATTTGCAGAGCGTTGATTTTCAAAATCCTGCTTCAATCCAGTCGCAAACTGTTTTCACACCGTCGAACAGGATGACGGAATTGCCGTAAGCAATTCCATTTGCTGAAAATTTCGGGCCATTTCGGCAAACGTCTCGAAGCGTATCCGCATATTTTTCGACGCTGATGGGTTCTTCGATGACCTCGCCCGCCTTGGCCTCGATGATGTGGTGTGCAAACCCGCAGTGGCTCGTCGCAACGACTGGCAAACCGTTTATTATGGCCTCAAGAATGACAGCGCCGGTCACTTCCGTTCTTGCCGGGTGCGCCAGCACGTCGCTCGCTGCCATCGCAGAAAGCAGCGTATCGCCGGAAAGATATCCAAGCCAATGCACGCGTTCTTCGACTTTCAACTGTTTCGCCAAAATGCGGATTTTACGTGCACTTTTGTCCGTCGCTGCGGGCCCGGCAATCAGCAAATGTGCGGTTTGACAAATGGACAGCGCTTCAACCGTACGGTCCAGCCCTTTGGTCTTCGGTGCCAAGGAAAGTGCCAGCCAAACATCTGAATCCGAAGGGATACCGTGTGCGTGGCGAAAGGCCATTTTGTTATCACTGTTACGGCTTTCCGGCCGGTATTTTAAACGCGACAGTGTTGGCGGCGCTATACGCATGCGGTTTGCGTCGGGATTATAAAGATCTCGAAACGGGCGCATCTGCTCGTTGGAAAGTCCGATGACCTGGGTGCGACTTTTTGGAGAAAAGACCGCTCTTTCAAGCACTGCAAAGATGCGAAAACGTGGCAACAATTTTTTCCACCACGGTGTGCCGACATTATTTTTTATCTTGTCCGCGAGGAAAAGAAAATCAAATCCGGGAATTGTCTGAAATGTGGCGGTCCGGTCAAATCCCGCCGATTTGATCCGCTTTGCCAAGCCTCTTGCGAACAACTGCATACGGCGATGATTGGGAAAATAGTGCGGAATTCCGGTAATCCTGACCACATTTGTGGTTAATTCCGGTGTGTCCCGCGCTACAAAAACTGTTACAGAATGTCCTCGTGCCCGCAATTCTTCGGCAATTCGAATGCAATTGTCTTCCAGTCCGCCACGTGGATGCAGGCGAAATATTGCGAGTGCAATTGAGAGCGGGTGAGTTGAATGATTTTGCATTTCTATGAAATTATCATTTCACCGGGCCGCATCGAACTGTTGACATATTGAGCCAAAATTCGGGGCCTGCAAGGCAAATGGATCAGAACGGACAGTTGAATGCCAAAATCCTTTTCTGAATATCATTTAAAGGATTTAATCAGGTTTCAACCACTTGTACATAGTATAAAATCATTCAGGTATAAAATAATTGATAAAAAATACTTTTTGAAGCCTGATAGATTTAATAATATGAATTTGATTATAAATAAAATCAAAGATAGAAATATATTATTGACAGTTGCGTTTGAAGACCCGGTAGTTCTTGAATTGCACCTCAGGCTTTGTTCAAAATTCTTGAATTTTGATGTCCATATTGTTGCTGATAACTCATTTAACTCAGAAATTGCATTGCGCAATCGTACCATTGTGGAAAATTCTGGCGGTTACTACATCTGGCTCCCTGAAAATCCGTGGACGAAAAAGGGGAATCCAAGCCGGTCACACGGTATTGCGCTCAATTGGCTCTGGCAAAACGTCTTGAAACCCGGAGAGCCGAAGTCGTTCGGCTTTTTGGATCATGACATTTTCCCCACGTGTCCGGACGATCCATTCAGGCTTTTGGAAAATTTCGACTTTTTTGGAGATCAAAGAACCGGTGGTTCAAAATGGTTCCTGTGGGCCGGCTATTGTTTTTTCAATTTTGCGGCAATCAAACAGAAAAGTCCGGACTTCGGTCTCGACTGGTTTGCGGGCCTCGATACCGGAGGGGCCAATTGGTCGCGGCTGTTCAGACATGTCGATCCTCGCGCGCTTCCTCAACGCCCGATCATGGAATTTGCGTCGATAGAAGGTGTGCCGATGTCAAAAGCCTATTTCGAACGGCGCGGCACCTGGATTCACGAGGTGGGTGTTGCCACGGATCCTTCGTTCCGCGCTGCCAAGAGGGCCGCGCTTATCGAACTGCTCAGTCCATTCCTTGATTGACCCGTTACGATTTTCTATTTGGCGACCCGCTTGGGCGGATTTGTGATGTTTCCGCCCTGGCCGCGCGCTATTTTCTGTCGTTGCGATCAGCGGGAGCAGGGCATGCGATACGGTTATATTGGATTGGGTAATCTTGGCGGTCATCTGGCGATGAGCCTTATCCGGGAGGGGTTCGACGTCACCGTCAATGACAAGGATGCCAAGCTGGGCGAGCGTCATGTGAAAGCCGGGGCCAAGTGGGCGTCCAGTGCCGCAGCGTTGGCTGCCGATGTGGATGTTGTCATGACCTGCCTGCCGTCACCGGTGGTCTGCGAAATTGTCATTACAGAAGTCCTGTCCGCGCTGAAGCCCGGTTCGGTGTGGATTGAAAACTCAACACTCGGCCGGGATGAAATCCAGCATCTTGCCGCTTTGGCTGAGGCCAAGGGCATCCGAGTTCTCGAAGCGCCGGTAACCGGCGGTGTGCATCTGGCTGCACAAGGCGTCATTACCGTGCTTGCAGGTGGCGACAAGGACTTGTTCGACGAGCAAACGCCCGCGCTGAAGGCGATCGGCAACCAGATTTTTCACATGGGGCCGATCGGGTCGGCGGCGGTGATCAAGGTCATCACCAACATGCTGGCCTTTATCCACCTTGTCGCCGATGGCGAAGCGCTGATGCTGGCCAAGCGCGGTGGACTGGATTTGGGCCAAGCCTGGCAGGCAATCAAGGCGAGTTCAGGCACATCGTTTGTTCACGAAACCGAAGGTCAGTTGATCCTCAACGGCTCGTATGACATTGCCTTCACCATGGATCTTGCGCTGAAGGACCTCGGTTTTGCGATGAATTTCGGCAAGGAGTTCGGCGTACCGCTTGATCTTGCAGGCCAAACCAACCAAACCTTCATGAAGGGCAAGGCCGCTTATGGCGGTGCAGCGCAATCCACTCAGATCGTCAAACTCTTGGAGGACGTCCTGAAAACTGATCTGCGTGCCCCGGGCTTTCCTGCACGACTGGAATAGGTGATCCTGCGATAGACCGTGGTTGTTGACCTTGATCAAGGGATCGAGTGTCAGACTGTGACAATTCGTTTCAGAATGATTCCAATTTAGGAGTCCCGTTTGTCTGCTAAAACAGGTAAACGAATTTTCACACCGGCAGGTTTGGCGGCCTGCACAGCATACGGAAACGATCCAGTGGATTTTGAAGCCTATTTCTCCGAGCGCCTCGGCAAGCTGAAAACAGCAGGAAACTACCGCGTTTTCACCGATGTGGAGCGCCAATCCGGCAGTTTCCCGCGCGCTACACGCCATCGCGCCGATGGTTCGACTCAGGAAGTTACTGTCTGGTGCTCCAACGATTATCTCGGCATGGGCCAGCATCCGATCGTCACCAATGCCATGAAATCCGCTGTCGACCAGTTCGGCGCAGGGGCAGGCGGCACCCGCAATATTTCCGGCACCAACCATTCGCATGTGTTGCTTGAACGTGAGCTTGCGGATTTGCATGACAAGGAATCGGCCTTGCTGTTTACCTCCGGTTATGTGTCCAACTGGGCGGCGCTGGGCACACTTGGCTCACAAATTCCGGGCCTCATCATTTATTCTGACGCGCTGAACCACGCGTCAATGATCGAAGGCATTCGCCATTCAAAGGCCGAGCGCCGGATATTCAAGCATAATGATCCCAAGGATCTCGCCCGGCTTATGGCGCTTGATGATCCGATGGCACCAAAACTCGTCGCGTTCGAGTCTGTCTATTCGATGGATGGCGACATTGGCCCGATCCGTGAAATTTGCGATGTTGCTGACCGCTTTGGCGCGATGACCTATCTTGACGAGGTTCATGCGGTGGGCATGTATGGCCCGCGCGGTGGCGGTGTCGCCGAGCGCGAGGGCCT
>JANMEX010000483.1:0-46349 GCA_031377485.1 Phyllobacteriaceae bacterium | reverse complement strand
CCGCGGTGTCCCTATTCGGTTTTGCTCCCGGCGGGGTTTGCCGTGCCGCTTGCGTTACCGCTCGCGCGGTGGGCTTTTACCCCACCGTTTCACCCTTACCGGACAGATGCCCGGCGGTCTGTTCTCTGTGGCACTTTCCCTAGGGTCACCCCCGCCGGCCGTTAGCCGGCGCCGTTTTTCCGTGGAGCCCGGACTTTCCTCACATGCCGCCTTTCGGCTTTTGACATGCGCGGCCGCCCGGCCTGCTGGCGCGGCGGTTAAACCTTGTCAGCCGGAAAAAGGCAAACGGAAAGATTACGCACTGACACCCATCACCCGCTTAACTTTGGAGCAGTACGCGGCAGAGATGGGATTCATCCGCTTCGCGCCATGGCCAGCATTGTAGCGCAGGATCGTACCGCAGGTAGTTTTGCCGCCAAGCTTATGCGCCATGGCAAGATATTTCATCCCATAACGGATGTTGATATCCGGATTATACAAAGCCTTGGCAGAACCGGTGTAGCCAAGCCCGCGCGCGGTAGAAAGTTTCACCTGCATCAGGCCAATTTCGCCAGCCTTGCCGCGAAGGTTGGGACGGTAGCTGCTCTCAATCTGGACCACGGCCTTGGCCAAACTGATCGGCACGCCGTAGCTACGGGCATATTTCGAAATGATGATTTCATAAGGGCTGGCAAAAGCAGGCGCAGAAAAAGTCAAAGCGGCAGCAGCGGCAAGAATCGCCGCAAATATTTTGGAGATCATCGAATGGTTTATCCCTATCTATCCGGAGATTAAGTCAGTCTTTGTGACAACCGGTGTTGGCTTGAGGCACAACAGGGAATGCGTTACCGCTTCTTCACGCTGCCATGCCTTCCGAACATGCGGAAGTCATCTTAGCTGATCTTCCGGATAGCGCCTTTGAACAGAAAATATGGCACTAAATTAGGCGGCAAAAATGAATTAGGGTTACAGTTTGTTACACTTGAGCTTGGATATAGTTCAACTTGTACGTTTCGGTACTGACCTCAGCAATTTGTGGAGCGTGGAAATCGTTGAAACATCGGCAACGCCATCGACTTTCTCCGGCCGGAAATGGCGCTGGAAAGCGCGGACAATTTTCTCAGTCTGCGCGTCATAGACGCCGGTCACCGGCATTTCGTAGCCGTAAAGCGCCAGCATGGATTGCAGCGCTTCGACAGGTTGCCCCTCATCGCCAGTTGTGAAAAACCGTCCGCCGCTGATAGGCTCAGGCTCGATATAATGCCCGATCCCCTTGGTCGCCAGTTTGGCCCACGGAAACAATTCACCCGGATCAATCTTGCGCCCCGGCGCAATATCCGAATGCGCAAGCACCATGGCCGGCGCAATTGCGTGGCGCAAAACAATACCGCGGCAAAGCCGTGTGACAGCACTGATCTGCTTCGCAGGAAACGGCGTGTAACCCAAAATATGTCCCGGATTGACGATCTCGATGCCAATTGAAACGGAGTTCAGATCACGTTCGCCATGCCAGAAACTTTTGCCCGCGTGCCAGGCGCGATCGGCTTCGGCCACCATTTGCACAATATGCCCGTCCTCGTGCACCAGATAGTGCGAGGAAACTTCCGAGTCTGAATTGCACAGCCAGTCTTCCGCGTCCTTGCCGCCGACCATGCCTGTGTAATGCAATATGATCGTGGTGATGGATTTGCCATCCTTGCGTTCGCCAAAGTTCGGCGACGGGCGCACTTCGGCGCTGCGGTGGTCGGCACGTATCAAGGTCATGCAGGTTCCAACTCGGCCTGCAGCCGCGTCCACGCACGATTGATGCCCTTTATCCGTTCGTTGGCAATGGCGATAAATTCAACAGGAACACCGCGGCCAATCAAAATATCCGGATGATTTTCCTGCACAAGTTTGCGCCAGGCTTTGCGCGCCTCATCAAGACCAACTCCCCGTTTCAATCCAAGCACCGCATAAGGATCCGGTTCACCATCCGCACCGTGCCGGGCAAGGATGGATTGATAGTGCCGCTCATCGAGTTTGAAAATAACCGCCGTCGCTTCCAGAAACTGAAGTTCACTTTCGTGGAAAGCACCGTCTGCCTTGGCAATATGGAACAGCCCATCAAGAATGTCTTCCAGCGCCGGGCAATTGTCTTGGCCAGAGCCGCAGAGATTTGCAATCTGACCGGCGTAAGCCTCAAAACCAGCAGTGTCCTGCTTGGCGAGATCAAACAACCGCGACACATTGCGCTCTTCGCCTTCGGGAATATGGAAAATCTGCTGGAATGCCTGCATCTCGTCAAAGGTGACGATGCCATCAGCTTTGGCCATCTTTGCCGAAAGGGCAATCATGGCCACCGAAAACGCCACGCGCCGCCGCGTCGCCGGATCGCCTTCCAGCACCGAGCGCACAGCCTCCACCAGCGAGGAGACCGCACCTGTGGTCATGCGGGACAAGACATCCCCAATGTTGGACCAAATCGACATGGCGCTGCTTTTATCCCAAGCCTTCGCCAAAATCGAGACGGAACATTCGAACAATCCATTCACCATGGTGATGGATTGCCACATTCAAATTGTCTGGATTTATCGATAGCAATCGCCGAACCTTAAGGTTTCGGGGGGTGATTCAACATGCAGCCAAAACAGCGCGAACTGACGGGATTTTTTCTCGGCCTTCTCGCCGTGATGATGTTTGCTGGGTCTGCGCCCTTCACGCGCATGGCTTTGGAAAGCTTTTCGCCCTGGTTCATCACCTTTGGTCGCGCCGCACTTGCAACATTCGGCGCGGTGATCGCCTTGATGATAGTGCGCCGCCCGATTGGAAAAAGACACCGCTTTCCTGCATTTGCCGCAGGCGTACTGTTGGTCATAGTTTTCCCTGGCATGATGGCGCTGGCTTTCAAGACCATCCCGGCTTCCCACGGCGGGGTCATTATGGGCATGCTGCCAATTCTGACAGCGCTTTTTGCGGCGCTGATTGACGGCGACCGTCCCTCGCCGCTTTTTTGGGGATGCACGATTCTCGGCGGCGTGCTGGTTGCAGCCTTTGCATTGCGCGAAAGCGGGTTTCAGTTCTCGACCGGTGACATCTGGATGTTTTTAGCCTGCCCGTTCTGCTCACTAGGCTACGTCATCTCCGGCAAACTTACACGGCACATGACCGGCTGGGAGGTCATTTGCTGGGCGCTGGTTCTGGTCAGCCCCATCACTTTTATCGGTGCATGGTATGTCTGGGAACCACGTTTTTTCAGCCCGACACCATCGGCCATCTGGGCGCTGATGTATCTCGGCTTCTTTTCGATGCTTCTCGGATTTTTCGCTTGGAACATTGGTCTGGGCATGGGGGGCATCGCCCGTGTCGGGCAAGTGCAACTGCTGCAGACCTTCTTTACCCTCGGCCTGTCGGCCCTGCTCGTAGGCGAAAAGATCGGCTGGGACACGATCGCTTTTGCGGGCGCTGTTGTCGCGCTTGTTGCGATCGCGCGGCGGGCGCCTATTGAACGCCATGGTCAATAAAAAACCGGCTGGAGTTTCCCCCAGCCGGTTTCATCAAATCCGTAAGGATTACATGCCGAGAGCGGTCTTGGCAGCAGCTTCAGCAGCGTCGCCAGCGGTCTTGGCAGCAGCATCGTCGCCGCCTGCAGTCTTGGCAGCAGCTTCAGCGGCGGTACGAACCGATGCCAGAGCGGCAGTCTTCTGTTCGGCGGTCATCGTGGCAGCAGTTGCCTTGAAGCCATCGATCATGGTCTGAACGCCGGCATCAATGCCAGCCGGTGCAGCAGCGGCCGGAGCAGCTGGTTCAGCAGCAGCCGGAGCAGCAGCGTCAGCTGCCGGCTTTGCAGGTTCTGCGGCCGGAGCAGCAGCAGGAGCGGCCGGAGCTGCTTCTTTCTTTTCTTCGGCTTTGTTGCAGCCAGCCAGAGCCAGAGCAGATACCGAAGCAGCGAGGATAAGGAACTTCTTCATTTTGTAATACCTCCAAGCGGCGATTCCGTGCCGCGACGACGTTCCTTTTGCGCCCAATTGTGGCAGGTTTACAGCAGATTGTGGCAACGCACCAAGTTTAGTGCACTGCAACACACTTTTTGGTGATTAAAATCGATTTGATCACCCGATATTTCGATATCAAACAATAATCTCGTGCGTGACAAGTCAGACATTAAGGCAATAGAAAACACAATGATCGGCAAATGGGACTTCTGGATTGACCGTGGCGGCACTTTCACCGACGTGATCGGGCGCACCCCGGATGGCGCGCTCATCGCCCACAAGCTTCTGTCCGAAAATCCGGAAGCTTGGAAAGACTCCGCCATACAAGGGATGCGTGATCTGCTGGGTTTGAAATCGGGGGATGCCTTCCCGCTCAATCAAGTCAGCGAAATCCGTATGGGCACCACTGTCGCCACCAACGCGCTTCTCGAGCGCAAGGGCGATCGCACCCTTCTCCTGATCACCAAAGGATTTCGCGACGCCCTGCGCATTGCTTATCAGGCCCGTCCTGATATTTTCGCCAAACAGATCATTCTGCCGGAGCAACTCTACAGCCACGTGATCGAGGTCGAAGAGCGCGTCCGCGCCGATGGCATAGTTGAAGCGGCGTTGGACATGTCCGCCCTTGTTCCGCAGCTTGCAAAAGCCAAATCTGACGGCTTCGATGCCGTTGCGCTCGTCTTGATGCACGCTTGGAAATATCCCGCACATGAATTGGCCATCGAAACCGAATTGCAGAGCGCTGGCTTTGCCCAAATCTCCGTCAGTCATAAAGTATCACCTCTCGCCAAGCTGGTCGGGCGCGGCGACACCACCGTAGTTGATGCCTATCTGTCGCCGATCCTGCGCCGCTATGTTGCCCAGGTCGCGGACGCCCTCGGCCTCACCGGTCATAAGGACGATCCGAAACTGCTGTTCATGATGTCTTCCGGCGGGCTTACCGATGCCGAACTCTTTCAGGGCAAGGACGCCATTCTCTCCGGCCCCGCCGGCGGCGTGGTTGGCATGGTTGAAACCGCGCGCCTTGCGGGCTTTGACAAGGTCATAGGTTTTGACATGGGCGGCACCTCTACTGACGTTGCCCATTTTGATGGCGAGCACGAGCGCGCCTTCGACACCGAGGTCGCTGGGGTTCGCATCCGCGCGCCAATGATGCGCATCCATACCGTTGCCGCGGGCGGCGGCTCGATCCTTCATTTTGAAGACGGGCGCTTCAAGGCCGGACCGGACTCAGCGGGCGCCAATCCCGGCCCTGCCGCATACAGGCGCGGCGGTCCGCTCGCCGTCACCGACGCCAACGTCATGACCGGCAAATTGCGCCCCGAATTCTTCCCCGCCATCTTCGGCCCGGACCAGAACCAGTTGCTCGATGTCACTGCCGTCCGCGCAAAATTCGCACAGCTTGCGTCAGGAATCGGCAACGGCCAGACGCCCGAGCAAGTCGCCGAAGGCTTTATCACTGTCGCGGTCGAAAACATGGCCAACGCCATCAAAAAAATCTCGGTCCAGCGCGGCTATGACGTCACCGGATATCTCCTCAACTGCTTCGGCGGCGCGGGAGGCCAGCACGCCTGTCTGGTTGCCGATGCGCTCGGCATGGAAGCCGTCCTCGTCCACCCCATGTCCGGCCTCCTGTCTGCATACGGCATCGGCCTCTCCAGCCTGTTCGCCAGCCGCCAACAGGCGGTGATCGTGGAACTGGAGGAAACAAACCTGCCCGGCATTGAAGCGGCCATGGACACACTCACAAAGGCTGTGACCGCCGAACTTGGCAATCAAGGTGTTGCAATTTCCGACTGTCGCCTGCGTACGCTCTTCCATTTGCGGTATGAGGGCACGGACACCACACTTCCCGTCGAATTCAACGGTGAAACCTGCGCTGCTCTCATTGCCACTTTCACGGCCACCCACAATGAACGCTTCGGCTTCACTTACGAAAACCGAACCATCATCCTCGAAACCATCGCCGTCGAAGCCACAGACGAGCGCGCCGGAAACTTCGCCGAGGCGGAACTCAAGGCCGCAGAAAAGACCGCATTCATATCCGCCAAAACCGCGCCCATCTTCACCGGCGGCAAATGGCTGGACGCCACCATTGCGCTGCGTGCCGATCTCGAGCCCGGCCACACTCTCGCTGGCCCCGCCCTCGTCATAGAACCGCACCAGACCATCGTCATAGAACCGGAGTGGCGGCTTGAAGTGACCGCCCGCAACCACATCCTGCTGCGCCGCGCCACAGCCCGAACAAACGCCCACGCCATCGGTACCAACGCCGATCCGGTCATGCTGGAGGTTTTCAACAACCTCTTCATGTCGATCGCAGAACAGATGGGCTTCACGCTGCAAAACACGGCCAGTTCCGTCAACATCAAGGAGCGGCTCGATTTCTCCTGCGCCGTGTTTGACCGCACCGGTGCGCTTGTCGCCAACGCCCCGCACATGCCGGTCCACCTTGGCTCGATGGACCGCTCCGTCGAAACCATCATCCGTCTCAACGAGGGTCGCATGCGCCCCGGCGACGTCTACGCCCTCAACGCCCCCTACAACGGCGGCACACATTTGCCGGACATAACGGTGGTGACGCCGGTGTTTGACGACACAGCAAAAACAATCCTCTTCTATGTCGCCGCCCGCGGCCACCATGCCGACATCGGTGGCATTGCCCCCGGCTCGATGACGCCACTTGCCACCTCAGTCGAGCAGGAAGGCGTGCTGATCGACAATTTCCACCTCGTGGAAGGAGGACACTTCCGCGAGGCCGAACTCATCGACATCCTGACCAACCACCAATATCCCGTCCGCAACGTCGCGCAGAATGTCGCAGACCTTAAAGCGCAAGTGGCCGCCAACGCCAAGGGCGTGCAGGAATTGCGCAAGATGGTTGCCCATTTCGGCCTCGCCACGGTCGAAGCCTACATGGGCCACGTGCAAGACAACGCCGCAGAAAGCGTCCGCCGCGTCCTAGACCGCCTGCCTGAGGAATGCGCCTGCGACTATCCGACGGACACGGGCCAGATCATCAAGGTCAAGATCACTGTTGATCGGGAAAAGCGCGAAGCCACCGTCGATTTCACCGGCACCTCGCCTGTCCGACAAAACAATTTCAACGCCCCGGAGCCGGTGACCCGCGCCGCCGTCCTTTATGCCTTCCGCGTCATGGTCGAAAACAACATCCCGATGAACGCCGGCTGCCTGCGCCCCATAAACATCATCGTCCCCGAAGGCTCGATGCTGAAACCCGCCTACCCCGCCGCAGTTGTCGCCGGCAACGTCGAGACCTCGCAGCATGTCACCAACGCGATTTTTCAGGCTCTGGGCGCCATGGCCGATGCCCAAGGCACCATGAACAACCTCACCTTCGGCAACCAAACCTACCAATATTACGAAACAATCTGCTCCGGCTCCCCCGCCGGAAAGCTCAACAATGGCGAAGGTTTTGGCGGCACGGCGGGCGTCCACACCCACATGACCAACTCCCGCCTCACCGACCCGGAAATCCTCGAAATGCGCTATCCGGTCCTTCTGGAAGATTTCCACATCCGGGAAAATTCCGGCGGCAAAGGCCAACACAAAGGCGGCGACGGCACCAGCCGCACCATCCGCTTCCTCGAAAAAATGGACTGCGCCATCCTCTCCAGCCACCGGGGCAGACCGCCCGAAGGGTTAGACGGCGGCGGCAATGGCGAAGTCGGCAAGACCGAAGTGCGGCGTGCAGATGGAGGCGTGGCGAGGCTGAAAGCCTGTGATCAGACCGTGCTAGAAGTAGGCGACGCGGTGATTGTCACGACGCCGACGCCGGGGGGATTTGGGCGGGGGTGAGAAACATTGATTACTTACCTACGCGATCAATCCACCATAATCGCCTTGATCAGCGGCAGCTTTAGCTGGCAGGCTTCAACCATTAGTGTTATTTGATATGAATGTCAGTTGAGATAACTCGTGAACGCCTTGCAGACTTGTTGGTTGACCCCACCGAAGGCCTCGATTTTGAAGTGAAAAATTGGCTCAATTTGCAAAGTTCGAATGAAGACAAGGCAACTTTCGCGAAGGCCGTGCTTGCAATTGCCAATTATGGCGGCGGCTTTATCGCGTTGGGTTTGTCGGAAACCGAGTCGGGTATCGTTGAAGCCGATGGAAGACCTGCAACTTTAATCGCCTACAGCCAAGATTTGATCAATGGAATTGTACAGCACTATTGCGACCCGCCCTTCCATTGCGCCGTCCATTTTGTGCCAAAACCAGACGGGATGTTACATCCAATTATAGTTGTGCCAGGTGGGCATAAAACACCCGTCCGTGCCCGACGTGCAGGCCCAAATGGCAATACAGTCACAAGCAACGCGATCTATGTGAGAAAGCCGGGACCACGCAGTGAGACGCCTCAGAGCGCACAGGATTGGGACGAACTCTTGGGCCGATGCCTTCGGAATCGTCGCGACGAAATGTTTGATCAGATCAGAGACCTTATTACAGGTGCGGTCCCACAGATCGAGCAGCCGAATTGTCGCGACAGACTTGACGGGTGGATCGAAGCGAATTTCGAACGTTGGCGTGCGCTAATAGCACCTCTTCCAACCGGAGTTGGGCCACGACTTCCACGTGGTCGCTACTGCTTCGCCTACGAAATAACAGGGGAACGGAGACCAATCGCGCCGGCCCGCCTCCCCGAGGCACTGATGGCAAGCGTAGTTAGGCACACAGGCTGGGCTCCATTTTGGTATCCAACCCGCAACGGAATACAACCTTATTCAATTGATGACGGTATCGAATGTTGGTTGGGTGGCGATACTCAGTCCCCGCCAGAGGATCGTGATGCTGCACACTCTGATTTTTGGCGCATCCATCCCGACGGCCTTGCATTTTTGCTTCGAGGTTATCAAGAAGACGGGATGGGAACACAGCAGTCCGGACGAACCTCCACTCGACCGGCAACCGTATTTGACGTTGTCCTACCTGTCTGGAGAGTCGGCGAAACACTCCTCCACGCCAGAAGTCTAGCCTCAAAGTTGTTTGAAGGACCAACTGCCATTCGGTTCACTGCAATCTATGAAGGTCTAGCGGGTAGGTCTTTGGTAAGCGTTGATGGCAACCGAGACATAAGAGAGGGTCGAGTTGCTCGTCAAGATTCGATTAGGTTAACTACGCACGTTGACGCAGAGTCTATTGATTCAAATCTGCCCGAGATTGTGCACCCACTCCTCTCACCGCTGTATGCGTTGTTCGATTTCTTCGAGTTACCAATGAGTATGGTCACGGTTGAGCTTGCACGCATGAGGGAAGGAAACTACTAGCCAATCCACCCCACCTCTTCGTCATTCCGGATGGTGCAGTAGATCAGGAACCCATGTCATGGACGACGGTGGGCAGAATTTATGCAGACCGTCGCTTGCCCCTGTCACGGCAAGCGGCAAGGGCGGCAATTCTGCTCCGGACAACCTCTCCCCTCGACCTCCGGCATGGGTCCCGGATCAGCTGCGCCGTCCGGCATGACGAAGGTTTGGGCAGAAAAAACAATCACCAACCTCGTCACAATCATCCCACTCATCCCCCATCTGCGTGACGACAAATCACCCCACCAGCGCAACAATCCGCTCCAGTTCAATCCAAACCGGAGCAAACATCATGAAAACCAAACTCACAGCATTGCTTTTCTCTGCAGCGCTTCTCTCCTCAAGCGCCCCGTCGTTTGCCAGTCAGGCGCTCGGATGGTGGGGCGGTACTTGGACTTGCACGATTGATGGCAGGCCAGCGCAGATGAAGTGGACGGTCGTCGATGTCGGCGGCGGTTCATGCGACGGCGACACCTGCACCTCGACATCGGAAGTCGCGTGGCGCGGCAAATTTTCGGACAATGGCTCCAATTGGGTGCCACTGACGAATGCGCGCTATGGCAACCGTGGCGGGCTTTATTTCATCCATGCGGACGGCAACAAATGGTACCTGCCAAAACCGGTGAACAACAGGTCGAACGGCTGGACTACTTGGCAAGGCAACCGCTACCCGCTGTCTTGCTGGAAATAGCGAGATGGTGCGGCTGATCCGGCGCTGTCCTCCCGGCGCCGGGTCAAATTACACTTTCATGGAGGACTATGGCAGCACCGCCGTTAGTCTTTGCACCAGCGCCTGCGGCTTGTAGTTCAGCTTCGACGGCGTCAGTCCCATCCTCAGAACAATCATTTTCTTCGAAGGAATAATGGCAATCGACTGCCCGTCATGGCCTTCCATCCAGTAAATATCAGACGGCAATGCAAAACCCGTATCGGGATCTTGATCGTCGGGAGTCGTGCCGGACGGCCCTTTGAGCCAGACTTGCCCCTTGCCATATTGAACGCCAAAGCCCGTATCCGACGCCGCCACTGGTTCGTGCATCATCGCCACAAATTCCGGCGGCAAGATTTGGGTCCCGCCCGCGTTACCATTGTCCAAGAGCATTTGCGCAAATCGGGCCCAATCGCGGGCGTTGGCATACATGTACGAGGAGCCGGAAAATGTCCCTGCTGCATCCGCTTCCAGCGTCGCGCTGGCCATATTCAGCGGGTCAAACAGGGCAGACCGCGGATAAGCAAGCGCGACATCAGCGCCGCCGATTGCATCCTGCCAGATGCGGGATAAAAGGACGGTCGTGCCACTTGAATAGCTGAACGTCTTGCCGGTCAGCCCAGCCAGCGGCTTGTCGCGGGCGAAGGCAGCCATATCCGGCTGAAGGTAAAGCATCCGGGTGATGTCCGTAACATCGCCGTAATCTTCGTTGAACTCCAGCCCCGAAGACATCGCCATAAGATCAGCGACAGTGATCACCGAACGATTGTCTGTCTTCCATTCCGGAAAAAGGTCCGCCTTGTTGAGCTCCAGCTTCCCGTCCCGCACCAGCGTGCCGATGATGGCTGCATTGACCGTCTTGGTCATCGACCAGCCAAGCAGCGGCGTCTTGTCGTCAAAACCTTGGCCATAGCGCTCGGCCAAGATCCGCCCGTTTTGCGCGACGATGACAGCACGCATTCCCGGACCTGTGAGTGCAACATCATCAAGAATGGCGGCAATTGCCGGGTCCTGGCTTGGCATAATCTGGTTTCCAGCGGGCCAAGGCTGCGCATCACCAACCGGTTGCGGCTCTGCTCGCTTCAGCGCAATGGCCTTTGCAGCAGAAACATTCACATCCGGCACACTTGTGCATCCAAGTCCCGGCCGGAAAAGCGCCAACCCTTTGCCGAATAACCCTGCCAGTCCCGCACTGACCGTTCCGGCTTTCTCATCCACAGAAACACGCACAAATTTCAGTATCGGATGCCCGGGCGCCTGCACATCATCCGCCAAGACCTGCCCCGCATCGCGTTTGGCCAGAAACACATTCGAGCACACAATCTTGGCCGAATAGCTTGCAGCAACGCGAATGAGATCAGGCGGCGAAGCATACAGCCATACTCCAAGGCCGATGACCGCCAGCACAAACAGCCGCAGAACCCATTTCATCAACCATCTCAGACCGGACATGCCATGCTCCAATGCTTTGTCAGACTGTCCGTTCAATTTGGGAAGAAAGCAATAAGGAGGAGTTTGTCGAACATCAGAGCGCACACAATTGCCAACTGGCGAGATGACGCCCCGCAATTGTTGCGTTATTTCAATCCTGACACAGGTAACAAATGATTCGCTTCGACAAACGCCCATTCGCTCGCTTCGCCGCGCTTGCCGCAGGTGTCATGCTTTCCGCTTGCACCACATCCGGCCCCGGGCTGGAACAGGTTGCCCGTGATATTGCGATAGCCAAACCGAATTTCAGCGAAACAGACCCGGTTGATTTCCCCGGCCGCGGCCCTGCTGCCTATCCGGTGCATGGGACTGACATGTCGAAATACCAGACCGGCGTTGACTGGCCGACGGCGCGGGCCAATGGCGTCTCGTTTGCGTTCATCAAGGCAACCGAAGGCGGCGACCGGCTGGACGATGCCTTTGCCACCAATTTTGCCGCCGCGCGCGCCGCAGGTGTGCCGCGCGCCGCCTACCACTTCTTTTATTTCTGCACTCCTGCTTTCCAGCAGGCGGCATGGTTCATTCGCAATGTGCCAAAGGATCCATCCGCACTACCGCCACTGCTGGACATGGAGTGGAACCACAAATCGCCGTCCTGCAAGTTTCGCCCGGAGCCGGAAGCTGTCCGAAAGGAAATGCAGGTCTGGCTCGATCAGGTGGAGCGCCACTATGGCAAGAAACCGTTGATTTATGTCACGCCGGATTTCTACAAGGAAAATCTCGAAGGCTATTTCACCGGCTATGAATTCTTCCTGCGCGCCGTCGCAGACCACCCGGCCAACATTTACCCCGGCCGCAAATGGACTTTCTGGCAATATTCCGGCACCGGTAAAATTCCGGGCATCAAGGGCGGTGCTGATATGAATGTCTTCAATGGCACACCATCAGCCTGGAAAGCCTGGCTGTCCAAACACCGCTGACTTGTCTCGTGACAAGGCCAGCGGTGTTTTTGACTTGAATACTATTGTGCTGTTGTCGCAGGTGTTTCGATCACCTTCGGCCGCTTTGTTTGTCCTATTTTCTTGATATCAATGCAAAAGCCCGCCGGCAGCCCATGCGAATCCGGTTCATCATTGCAACACGATACGGTTCCACCACTGCATTCGAGATGGTGGATTGTGCCCTCGGAGACCACGAGTTCAATACACTTCTTTGCCTCCGGTGTCCGTAGCTGGCTGAGCGTGCAACCCATGCTGACAGCCTTTTCCCGGGCAAATCCGTTGGTGACAGAACCCGGCATTAATCCGGTGACGGCAAAAGCAAACATGAAAGGCAGCATGTGAATGCGCATAAAAAGCTCCATCAATGAACGGCACTCCATTGCCGCCCGATGACGATCCTACAAATATTAGAACTTACGCATCCCCCGTGCGGGGGACGCCAATCAAAAATTGTACTTCTTGCTTGCCTCAATCAAATTCTTCCGCCGCATCCTCGCCCATCGTCTCGAGACTGGCATACCCCTCCGGCGCGTCACCCTCGTCAAACGGCGTTGCAACTTCCACATAGGTGTCCGGATAAAAACCGTTGAATTTCGTACGCAGCGAAAGCGAATAGGCTCCGATGTGGCCGATTTCGATCCAGTCACCGGTATCAACCGTCTCGGGCAGCCAGAATGGGCGCGTCAGAATATCCACCGAATCACAAGTCGCACCGCAAACCTTGAATGGCACGATCTGGTGAGGGTCGCCGTTGCGCTGCTTGATTGCAGGGTCCGGGATAAACCGCGCTGGCAGCGTAATCTTGCCGGTCCAGCTGTCTGACAAGGACGCCCATATGCCATCATTGATGTAAAGCCGCCGCCCCTTGCGCAAAAGAACGCGCACGATCAGCGAATAGGCGCGAGCGACAATGACCCGCCCCGGCTCGGCGATCAGTGGCAGGTCGCCAAACCCCCACTCGGCTATATCGCCGGAAACACGTGTCATCAATTGTGGCAAGGAGGGCATTTCCGCATGCGTCCGTTTGGGATCATGCCCATATTCGGCTGGAAAACCGCCACCAATATCGAGCCCGGTGAGTTTAACGCCAGAAGCCTCGCGCACCTGTTTGGCAACTTTCAGCGCCGCATCATACGTATCCGGGTCTTCGATCTGACTTCCGACATGAAAGCAAAGCCCGGCCTTGTAGCCAAGCCGGTCCACTCGCTGCAAGAGTTCGACCGCGTGCGCAGGGCCTGCCCCGAACTTCTTGGACAATTCATAAGCCGCATGGCCCTTCGTCGCCAAGCGCACATAAAGGGTCACTTTCGCCGGATCTATATCCAGCCCCTGTACAATCCGGTGAATTTTGCTCAGCTCATCCTCATGGTCGAGCGCCAACACACGGATACCGTATTTTGTCAGAGCATCGCGAATATGCGACTGCGCCTTGACCGGATGCATGTAAATCATCTCGGCCTTTGGGGCGGCAGCGCGAACATCGGCGATTTCTTGCGGCGAGGCGACATCGAAACAGGTCACACCATTGGCCGCCAGCACATCCAGCACCATCCGCTCGCCGTTGGTTTTTACCGCGTAGGCAGTCTTGCCTGAAAACAGCGACATGAACTTTTTTGCGTCGTCCGCCAGCACTTTGGGATGAAAGCAATAGACCGGTTCGTCCGGCCGCATCGCCAGCGCCGCTTCTTTGGCGGTTGCAAATTTTTCCATGCCGATTCCCTTGTTAATCGCAAACGCTAGCAATCTTGTCCGCAGTCGAAAAGTACCTATCGATCATGATTCGGGTGGCGGTATGTTCCTGCGTTAGGCACATTCGCACCACAACGGAAACACAATCATGACAGCCGCCTCTAACTCGCCTCTACAAACAGCCATCCCTGCCAAGGTCTGGCTGATGCTTCTGCTCCTCGGTGCCTTGTGGGGCGGCTCGTTCTTTTTCGCCCGCATCGCTGTAAAGGAACTACCGCCGCTCTGGCTGGTGTTTTTCCGTGTTAGCATTGCAGCACTTGCGCTGCATTTTTACCTGGCGGCAACCGGTCAATGGCAATCGTTCTGCAAGACTCCATTCCTGCCCTTTTTCGGCCTCGGCCTTTTGAACAACGCCATCCCGTTTTCGTTGATTTTCGCCGGCCAAACTGTGCTTGGCGCGGGACTGGCATCAATTCTCAACGCCACCACACCGTTCCTCACCGTCATCGCCGCTAACATACTGACTGCCGACGAAAAGGCGTCGCCCGCAAAAATAGCGGGCACATTGATCGGCGTTATGGGCGCGGCCGTCATTGTCGGCCCTTCTTTCTTTGCAAAGCTCGGCGCACCGCTATGGGCAGAACTGGCCATCATCGGCGCTGCCGGTTCCTATGCGATGGCGTCCATTTACGGCAAGCGTTTCCGCCAAGTCCCGCCGTTATTCACCGCCACCGGACAGTTAAGCGCTTCGACCATTTTGATGTTGCCTGTCGCGCTGCTCGTCCATGGGGTGCCAGAGCCATTGCTATGGAGCACAGGCGCTTGGCTCGCTGTGCTGGCGTTGGCGCTTGGTTCCACAGCATTTGGCTACACGTTGTTTTTTCGCATACTCGCCGCTTCGGGCGCAACAGTCGTATCACTGGTAACGCTCATCGTACCAGTCAGTGCCGTGGTGTTGGGAATAGCCTTTCTTGGCGAAAGACTCGCTCTTAACCATCTCTTCGGCATGGCAATGATTGCGGCGGGCTTGATCGTTCTCAACCGCGGCATGGTTGCAAGTCTGGCTCGAAAAGCTTGATTGTTAAGCGTTTTTCCTCTGCCGAATAGGCCAGGCGGTCTATGCCCGGACATTTGGCAAATCGCCATTTAACCAACTTTAATAAATAATGAATTTGCTTAAATAGTTCATATTTTCAATATGTTAGCTATGTCAAAAGAAACGATTTTCCACAATTTCGCCGCAATGCAGCATGGAATGCCCTTGCGTGTATGCAACAAAAGCATATGTTTAGGTGGCATCGACAAAGGAGGCGCACCGATGGATTTAACAAAATCTCTCAACGTTGTGATGTTCTGTGCAGCGTTCGCATTTGTCAGCGCAATTGTGCTGGGGCTGGTAAACTAACCCTAACCCCGGTCGCGGAAATCAAGTCCGCCAGGAACTGTTTTGAAAGCCGGTTGTCACGCAACCGGCTTTTTTCATTATCTGACAGGATATAAGTCAGGCTGCGGCAGCTGTTTGAATGGGGCGAATACCAATCAAGTGGCATATCGCAAAAACCAGATCTGACCTGTTCATCGTGTAAAAATGGAAATCCTGTACACCACGCTCGATGAGATCGAGCACTTGCTCGGCAGCAACTGCCGATGCGACCAGCGCATGCGTCTGCGGATCATTATCCAGCCCCTCGAATCGCTCCGCCAGCCATGACGGCACATGCGTGCCGGAGCGCGAGCAGAAATTCGTAACCTGACGGAAATTATGCACCGGCAAGATGCCCGGAAGGATCGGAATGTAAATTCCCGCACGCCGAACCCGCTCGACATATTGCTCATAGACATCATTGTCGAAGAAGAACTGGGTGATCGCCCGGTCAGCGCCAGCGTCCACCTTGCGTTTGAGGATTTCAATGTCAGTGGCGAAGTCATGGCTCTCCGGATGCTTTTCCGGATAGGCTGAGACGGAAATGTCAAAATCAGCAATTTCCTTTAGACCGGCAATCAGGTCTGGCGAGCTTTGATAGCCGTCCGGATGCGGCACATATGACGTTCCAACGCCTGTGGCCGGATCGCCGCGCAGCGCCACAAAGCGCTCGACGCCGAACGACTGATACTCTCGCACCACATCATTGACTTGCTCCTTGGACGCGTTGACGCAGGTCAGGTGCGCCGCCGTTTTAAGGCCGGTGTCGTTGATGAGTTTGCTGACAGTCCGTCCTGTCGGCTCTTTTGTTGAGCCGCCGGCGCCATAGGTTACGGAAACAAAGTCCGGAGCCAGTGTTTGCAGCCGATCGATGGTTTGCCACAACCTTTCTTCCATCTCCGCATTTTTTGGCGGGAAGAACTCAAACGACACACGAATGCCCTTGCCGAGCTCCGGGCGGCGCGAAAGGCGAAAAGCATTCATCAAACAGTCTCCAACAGTGTATTTGCGCTGGCAGCCTGCTCAGCAATGAGGATGCGTGGATCACGGGCGATCCAAATCTTGACGGTAAGTTGGCCGGCTCCCGATGGCTTTACTTCATGCGAAACCTCCGGTTTGAGGCCACATTCGTTGAGCCAGCCGTTAATCTGCTCATCCGAAAAACCGAGGCGCACATGCGCGTGCTTTTCACGAAGGGATTCGATGTCGTGACTGGCAAAATCGACAATAATCAGCCGCCCGCCAGCGCGCAGCGCACGCGACGCTTCACGGATTGCCGCAAGGGGATCATCAAGAAAATGCAGTACCTGATGGATCGTGACCAGATCAAAATGATCACGCTCCACCGGAGGGTTCAAAATATCGCCCTGTCGCACCTGCGCGTTGGCTATCCCTGCCCGCTCCAGATTGGCCCGTGCTACGGCAAGCATGTCACGGCTCATGTCGATGCCAACACCACGCCGGTAAAGCGGCGAAAACAACTCAAGCAGCCGGCCCGTACCGGTCCCGAGGTCCAACATCGACTGGAAATGCCGCGCACCAACCAACCGGCTCAAAGCTGCCTCTACGGCAGCATCCGGGGCATGCAGCGAGCGTATCTGATCCCACTCCTGCGCATTGTTGGTGAAATAATCCGCTGCACGCGATTGCCGCGCCTGTTTGACTTCCGAAAGGCGCTCAAGATCGCGCGCCAATATCCGGTCCTCAGCATCAAGCCGGGCCGCCAGCGCATCCGCCAACTGACCGGCAAGCGTGGCGTCATCCATGCGAAAGTACGCCCAAGAGCCTTCCTGATAGCGCGTGATTAGTCCGGCTTCGTATAACAGCTTTAAATGTCGCGATACGCGCGGCTGTGATTGGCCAAGCACTGTGGTGATATCCGTCACGGTCAAGTCGCCGCGCTTCAACAAATGCAGTATGCGAAGGCGGCTGGATTCCGCCACCGCTTTCAAGGTATCCACCAAACCATCAAGGGGCAGTTGAACCACGCTCATATCATCCTCGCAATAGACATAAAGATATGTTTATGTCATTTGCAAACAGTGCGCAAGTCGCACGGAGACAGATTTTTGTCGCTTTCAAACAAGTTACAGAAAGAAATTGCCAAAGCGCTTGTCACTTGGGTGCCAGGCATACCGTACTCGGATGCTGAGGCAGTGAAAGCACAAGCCGCCTCGCGCCATCTGCGCAGCTATCCAGCGGGAATCAGCACCTGGCTGTCACTCATCGCTCTCATCCGCCACCAATATACAGATTATGACGCCCTGCTACGCGAAGGCTACGATCAAGAATCCGCTCGGCATTTCTGTCTTGAAGCCATCAACGCCAAACTCACGGAATGGCGCGCCACGCGATTTATTGATCCGGATGAAGAAGCTTAAGGTCGGTAAAACCACTGCTCGGGCACCCGCGCTTCAAGCGCAGCGCCAGCGGTAATTTTGCCCGGCTTTTCCACCCAAGCGACCAGACCGCGCAGTCGCTTTGCGGCCTTGACAAACGCCAGCGCGATTTCATCCAGATTGCCCAGTCCCAAACCGTCTGCCACGGCCCGCCCGGCGTACTTGCACGGCGCATTCTGTCCATCAACTTTCAGCGTCACGCCACCTTCAAAAAACAACAAGGTGCGCGGCGGCAGCATTGAAAGGTTGGCAATTCCGGAAATCACCATGTTGGCGCCAAGCCATTCCGGCTTGATCTGGGAAACGCCCATTTGCCGGGCTATCGCTGCCAACTCATCCGCCGCTACAAGCGAGACTTGCCGTTCGTTCCGGATCACTGTCCCGCGCGGATACCAAGGCTCGCGCCCGCCCGCCTTGCGGGTTGCGCCAGCATGATAATCATCGACGATCCCGTCAAATGTCAGGTCAAGCGCATCGCGTGCGACTGTTACAAAATGGTCTGCTGGCGCAACCAGAACCGAATTCACGGTGGCTTTCAGCCTCCGCGACGGCATGATTTCCATCTGCTGATCCCCGAACAAATCTGCCATATTTTCTCTCCATTGCCGCAACTCATCACCCGCACGGCACGCCGCGGTCAACCATCTTCTCCAAACGTCAGTTGCCACAGCAAGTGCACAGCGCTACTCACCTGCCAAACTGGGAAGCATGATGACCAATTCGCCCGCATCAACAATGCTAACGATCCGCGATTTCCTGCGTTACGCAGTGTCGCGCTTCAACGCAGCCAATCTGGTCTATGGTCACGGCACGACAAACGCTTACGACGAAGGCGCATACCTTGTGCTCGAAGGCTTGAACCTTCCCATCGACCGGCTGGAGCCTTTTCTCGAAGCTCGCCTGCTCGAAACCGAACGCCAGCGACTCGCGAGCCTGATCGAAGCCCGTGTCACGACACGGAGGCCGCTGCCCTATCTTTTGAACAAGGCCTATATGCACGGCGTGCCGTTCTACGTTGACGAGCGCGTCATCATCCCGCGATCCTACATTGGCGAGCTTCTGGGCCGTGGTGATTTCGCAGGCGGCGAAAACGCGCTGATCCAGGAGCCCGAATCCATTGAGACTGTACTTGATCTTTGCACCGGCTCCGCCTGCCTCGCCGTCCTCGCCGCAATGCGATTCGAAAACGCAATGATCGATGCAACTGACCTCTCCGCCGATGCACTGGAAGTCGCGCAGATCAATCTCGCCACCCACGGCCTTGAAGACCGGATCAGCCTGCATCAAGGCAATTTGTTTTCGGCTCTCGAGGGCCGCCGTTACGACCTGATCCTCGCCAACCCGCCCTACGTTGCAGAAGAGGAAGTCGAAGCCTTCGCCCCCGAACACGCCGCCGAACCTGAAATGGCCCATGTTTCCGGCGACGACGGCTTTGATCTTGTTCGCCTGATTTTGGCCGAAGCACCAAATCACCTCACCGAAACAGGCTTGCTGATCTGCGAATTCGGTACCGGCCGCGATCAGCTGATCGCCGAATACCCGAACTTGCCCTTCCTGTTTCTTGACACAGAGGAAAGCCAAGGCGAGGTGTTTGCGCTGTCAGCCGAAGATTTTGCGCGGGCCTGAACCTGCATTCGGATTTTCCAAAAGGGCAACAGCCTCAACATGAGCCGACCACAGAAACTGGTCGAACGGCGTCACGCTTATAAGATTGTAGCCACCGTCGATCAAAATCCGCAGGTCACGTGCCAGCGTCGCCGGATTGCAGGACACGGCCGCAATCCACCGGACGCCGGACTTCGCCAGCATCCTGGCCTGATCCTCAGCACCAGCGCGCGGCGGATCAAACACCACGGCATCATAAGCCTTCAGTTCGGAAACCATTAACGGCCTGCGAAACAGGTCGCGCTGTTCGACTGTAATCGCCTTGACACCCTGCAAACCACGCCGACCGCGATCGAGCGCGGCAACCGCTGCCTTTTCGCCCTCAACGGCATGCACAGGCGCCTTGCCGGCAATGCGGAACGTGAACGCACCAGACCCGGCAAAGAGGTCCGCAACATTCTTCGCTTTGGCAAAGTGCGCAACCACCAGTTCGGCCATGGCCACTTCAATCCGCGCCGAAGCCTGCAAAAAGCCACCGGGCGGCGGGGTGACTGCTACTGGCCCGAAATGGATCACTGGCCGCTTTGGCTCGACCAGCACTTCTTCATCGGCCGATATCCGCGCCAAGCCATGCGCCAGCGCAAATGCACTCATCTTGCGCCGCAGTTCATCCGCGAGCTTGTCAATTCCCGACACGTGCATATCAAGGCCGCTCTCGGTCAGCGTTACGGCAATATGGCCGCCCTCCCGCCCGAACTTGACGATCTTTGCCAATTCGCGCACCACGCCGAGCGCAGTGACAATCTGCGGCGCGGCAATTGGGCACTCCGTGATCTCGATCACATCATGGCTTTGAGCCGCATTATACCCCGTGACTTTACGCCCCTGAACTTCGCGCACAGTGAATGTCACCCGCCGCCGCTCGCCCGGCTCACAGCCGATGATTGGCCGAACCTCCGCCTCAATTCCGCGCTTGGCCAACGCGTCGCGCACCTCAAGCCGCTTCCACTCCAATTGCACACTGGTCTGCCAATGCTGCAGCATGCAGCCGCCACAATGCTCGAAATGTCTGCAAGCCGGCGTCACGCGATCCGCCGATGGTTCAAGGATCGACATCACTGTCCCGCGTCCGCCATTAACTGCAACGTTCACGCTCTCGCCCGGCAATGTGTAAGGCACATGCACAGGTCCGCTAGGCCCCGTGGCCAGACCTTCTCCGCGCGAGCCCATTTCGGTAATCGTCAAATTCATTGGTCTTTTATCCCGCCAAGCAGATATTCATGGTTGCCATCTGCGCCTTCAATCGGTGAATCGCAAACCCCAATTGCCCGCCAGCCCTTTTGCGTGCCCAGCCATGCACTTAAATCACCGGCAATTTTCGGCCCAAGCGCCATGTCTTTCAACAACCCGCCCTTGCCGATCGCCTCGCGCCCCGCTTCAAATTGCGGCTTGACCAACAGCACGCAATGCGCACCGGCTTCCGCCAATTCCAGCGCCGGTGGCAGCGCCAATTTGAGTGAAATGAAGCTGACATCGCTGGTCACAAATTCGATTTTTCGCTCGCCAAGATATTCGCGGGAAAGCTCTCTTGCATTTAATCCTTCAAGATTGGTCACCCGCCCATCGTTGACGAGCGAGGCATGCAATTGCCCGTGCCCCACGTCAACGCCGATGACATGCGTCGCGCCGCGCTGCAATAGCACTTGCACAAATCCACCGGTCGATGCCCCGATAT
This sequence comes from Phyllobacteriaceae bacterium, assembly GCA_031377485.1. Classification (GTDB taxonomy): domain Bacteria; phylum Pseudomonadota; class Alphaproteobacteria; order Rhizobiales; family Rhizobiaceae; genus JANMEX01. The sequence continues at coordinate 25,074 of JANMEX010000483.1, read as the reverse complement.
CGAGTGCTGCTCTCCCTTCCGGCGAAAGCCGGAAAAAGTCCAACCCGGCCACCAGCTTGAGCGCAGCACGCGAAACATAGGCTTGCGCCGGATCGACAATTGCAATGACTGCTTGCGCATCGACCACTTGCCCGGGCTTTGAAACTACTGCGCCGCCGACCAGAACTGTTCCGCGAAGAATTGCGTCGCGCGCCCGCGAGCGGGAAACGTAAAGCCCCCGCACGACGAGCGTTTCATCAAGCCGCAGACGTTTTGAAACAGCAACATTCATCGGACTTCAATGCCCGACAGCTTTGATGCTTACAAGTCAAAGAGCTTAAAAGTACTGGAAACTTGTAGCCTTACGAACCGTGGGAATGGGTTCAGGTCGGCCCGAATGATAGGTCTTCGATGGTTGAAACAGGGGCTGCACGGCAACATCAAGCAACGCGACCTGCACCAGCGGCTGTTCAGCTGGAATGGCAAGCACTTCGGTTTCGCTGGCGATAACCGGCCGGGCTTCCGCGTCAAACGCGCCGCGAATATCGCCAACCTTTTTGGCAACAATTCTCTTCACCGCAGCTTCAATCTTGCGGTCATATTTCGGTCCTTCAAACGCCACGGCACCCGATGCAAATCCGGCAATCAATGCGGCGAGCAGTGCTGTTCTCAGCATCTTGGTCTCCCTGTAACTCTACAAACGGGGATACAGCAAATGTGAGAATCTTCAGCAAACAAGAGAAGTTAGCGCTTTGCAAAATGGTTTGGTGAGCAATGTGTTACCTGCGCAAGACTTGTGCCTTCGACAGTAGCGCACAAAAGCCAGAGGCTTTCCGAAAACGCATGTTTTCAGCAGGTTAGACCCGACACCGGAATCAAATCCAGAAAGACCTGATGTGAACTCTCAAGCCCGCGCCGGGGCCTTCATTTGCTCACCCAATGCGGCAAACACGGTGTGCACAATGCCCTTGGCATCCAGCCCAGCATTTTCATACATGCGCTCCGGCTTGGCATGGTCCGTAAATTCGTCCGGCAGACAAAGCGCGCGCACCTTCAATCCGATGTCGAGCAAGCCGTTGGTGGCCAGAAACTGCAGAACATGACTGCCAAACCCGCCAACAGCACCTTCTTCCACAGTGATCAAAACTTCATGGTTCTTGGCCAGACGCCGGATCAAATCCTCGTCAAGAGGCTTGGCAAACCGTGCATCGGCCACGGTGGTTGAAAGCCCGGCCGCATCCAATTCTGCTGCTGCCGCAAGGCATTCTTGCAAGCGCGTCCCGAACGAGAGCAGCGCCACACGCGTTCCTTCCTTGACGATGCGACCCATGCCAATTGGCAGGATAGAACCGCGCTCGGGCAGGTCAACACCCACACCGTCACCGCGCGGATAGCGGAACGAAATAGGTCCTTCATTATACTCGGCAGCCGTGCGTACCATATGGCGCAACTCCGCTTCGTCCGCTGCCGCCATCACCACAAAACCGGGAAGTGTGGCAAGGTATGTCGTGTCAAACGACCCCGCATGCGTCGCCCCGTCCGCACCTACATAGCCTGCCCGGTCGATCGGGAACCGCACCGGCAGCCCCTGGATGGCAACATCGTGCACCACCTGATCATAGGCCCGCTGCAGAAACGTCGAATAGATCGCCACGAACGGCTTATACCCTTCGGTCGCCAGACCCGCCGCAAATGTCACCGCATGTTGCTCGGCAATCCCGACATCAAACAGCCGCCCGGGAAAAGCCTTGCCGAAAATATCGAGGCCGGTGCCATTGGGCATGGCTGCTGTAACGCCGACAATCTTGTCATCGTGCGCGCCTTCAATCGCCAGGCTATCACCGAAAACCCGCGTGTAACTCGGAGCGTTGGCTGGCGGCTTGGATTGCGTTCCTGTCACGACGTCAAACTTGTTGACGCCGTGATATTTATCGGCAGCCGCTTCGGCAGGCGCATACCCTTTGCCCTTTTGCGTCACCACATGGATCAACACCGGACCTTTGTAATTGTCGCGCACGTTGCGCAACACCGAGACCAGTGTATCCAGATCATGCCCGTCAATCGGCCCGATGTGGTAAAAGCCGAGCTCTTCGAACATTGTCCCGCCGGTCACGTAGCCTCGGGCGTGCTCCACGGCGCGCGTGATCGCCCGGTCTATGCGCTTGCCAAGATATTTGGTTAGTTTCTTACCGATATCGCGCAGGCCAAGGTAAGTGCGTCCCGAAGCCAGTCGCGCAAGATAGGCGCTCATGGCTCCCGTCGGTGGCGCAATCGACATGTCATTGTCGTTCAGGACCACAATCAGGCGAGCATCCATGGCTCCCGCATTGTTGAGGGCTTCGAACGCCATGCCTGCGGACATCGCACCGTCGCCGATCACCGAAATCACATTGTTGTTTTTGCCTGACAGGTCCCGCGCCACGGCCATTCCAAGCCCGGCAGAAATTGAGGTTGAGGAATGAGCTGTACCAAAGGGGTCATATTCGCTCTCGGAGCGCTTGGTGAAGCCGGAAAGCCCGCCTTCCTGACGCAACGTGCGAATGCGGTCGCGCCGTCCGGTCAAAATCTTGTGTGGATACGCTTGGTGTCCGACATCCCAGATCAACCGGTCATCAGGCGTGTTGAATACATAATGCAGCGCCACTGTCAGTTCGACCACACCAAGGCCTGCGCCAAGGTGCCCGCCGGTCTTGGATACCGCGTCGATCATCTCCGCCCGCACTTCCGCTGCCACGCGGACCAAGTCGGATTCGGCGATCCGGCGCAGGTCAGCTGGGATGGCAATCGTGTCGAGCAATGGGGTAATGGGGGCGGTCAATTCGGCAGCGGCCTTTGTTATGAAGGTCTGGTCTAACGGAACGCCTTCTTTGGAGCAAGACGCAGGCCATTTCTTGCACCAATTAATGAGTTTTGCAGGGCAGATTGTCAGGCCGGAAGCGGAATGAATTCTTCCTCGTCACCCGGCACGATGTCAAACCTGCCTGTCCGCCACTCTTCCTTGGCTTGTTCAATTTTTTCTTGCGACGAAGAAACGAAATTCCACCAGATGTACCGCTTGGAGCCGATGGATGCCCCGCCCAACAACACAAAATGCGTATTTGTGGCAGCAACCAGCACAATTTCATCACCCGGCTTGAACACCAACAGCCTGTACTGCCCGAACCGGTCACCGGAAATATCGACTTCGCCGGACAAAATATAGATCGCCCGCTCCTCGATGTCGGAAGGCAATTTGAACAGCTGCGCGGCGTTCAGCCGCACATCGACATAGACTGTGTCCGAATAGGTGGGCACCGGCGCGTTCATGCCGGCGAACGAACCCATGATCACACGCATCGCCATATTCGGGTCGGTATATTCCGGCAGCAGCGCGGACCTGACATTGGCAAATGCCGGGGCCATATCCTCGATTTTTTCCGGCAACGCGATCCATGTCTGCAATCCCGACATCGCCATAGGGTCGCCGCGCATCTCCTCCGGAGTCCGCTCGGAATGGACAATCCCGCGCCCGGCCGTCATCAAATTCACATCGCCGGGTGCAATCACCATTTCCGTGCCAAGCGAGTCCCGGTGGCGGATCTTTCCGTCAAACAGATAGGTGACCGTCGCCAGCCCGATATGCGGATGTGGACGAACATCGAGCATTTTTTCCGGCGTCAAAACCGCCGGTCCCATCTGATCAAAGAAAATGAAAGGCCCGACCATCCGCCGCTTGGCCGTCGGCAAGGCCCGTCGAACCTCAAATCCGCCGATATCCTTGGCGCTCGCCACGACCATGGTTTGGATGGCATCGCAGGCAAACTTGTCGCCAGGTTCAGGGTCCTTGCCGGGAAAGAAGGACATATCGGTTTCCCTCAGTTTGTGAAACGCACTTAATCCAGCGGTTCAACGCCAATCGGCTTGCCATCGCGGCTCAGCCTGATCTTTTCCACCTTGTCTTCAGCCACTTTCAACAAGTCGCCGCAATGTTTCTTCAGCGCTTCGCCACGTTCATAGATCCGGATCGACTGTTCCAGATCAACATCCCCGCGCTCGAGATTGCCGACGATCTTTTCCAGTTCCGCCAGCGCCGTTTCAAAACTCATCGCCTTGATATCAGCGTTCATATCGTCTGCCATGGTCACCCTCGCATCAGGCGGCTGACATGCGCAGCGGCCGAAAGACTCAATCCTTGAAGATCATAGCCGCCTTCCAGGATGGAAACGAGGCGGTTTGATGAAAACCGTCCGGCAATATCCATCAATTTTCCGGTCGCCCAGTCAAAGTCAACTTCGGTGAGGTTGATGTCGGCCAGCGGATCACGCATGTGGGCGTCAAATCCGGCGGAGATCAGCACGAGATCGGGCTTGAAATTTTCTAATGCAGGAAACACCCTGGATTCGAGCGCTTCACGAAAGGTCTCCGAGCCGGTTTCGGCCGACAATGGAGCGTTGACAATATTGTTCTTCACGCCTGTTTCATTGAGCGCGCCCGTTCCCGGAAAAAGCGGAAACTGATGCGTGGAGGCGTAGAGAATGCTCGGGTCGGACCAGAAAATATCTTGCGTGCCATTGCCGTGGTGCACGTCCCAGTCAACAATCGCCACCCGCTCAGCGCCATGCTTTTCCTGTGCATAGCGGGCTGCAATGGCGATGTGGTTGAAGAAGCAAAAACCCATTGCCGTCTCGCGCTCGGCGTGATGGCCGGGTGGGCGCGAGGCGATAAAAGCATTGTGCGCGGTGCCGCCAAAAACAGCGTCAATTCCGGCGGTGACCCCGCCAATTGCATGCATCACCGCTTCAAATGTCTGTGGGCTGGCAATCGTATCCTCATCAAGCCGCCGCATCCCGGTCTCGGGGATGAGCGACGCCACGAAGGCCATGTGCGATTCCGGATGGGCAAGGAACACATCCTCCTCGCGCCCGCGCGGCGCTTCGAGGCGGATCAGCGCATCGAACTTGGGTTCAGACAAAGCCTTCTCCAACGCCCGCAACCGGTCAGGTCGCTCGGGGTGGCCGGCAGGAGTGAGATGCTCAAGGAAGATGGGATGGGTGTAGAGATTTGTTGTCATGGAACGGAACAATAAAGCTTTGTTCCGTTCCGTCTACCGTCAGATCGTCGAACCGGGCTGTTGTCCACCGGACGGCTTACCCCTCACCCAGTCCATGGCCTTGCCGCCAAGGTCACGGAATTTGCCTGACGCGCTATCGAGTTTGCGCTCCCATTCGGGATTGGCCTGTTGGCCTTCGATGACGCGGAAGTAGACATCCATTAACGCGGCAATCGCAAATGGCTCAAGCAATGCGGCCTTGAATGACCATGCAAAAACGATCGCGATCACGAAACCCCAACCGCCGGCCTGTCCTGGAAAGAAATAGAGCAAGCTCGCCGCCGGGGCGAGAAAAAGGAGGAACACCGCAATGGAGACGATCCACATGAATACGGACAGCCAGATGGCGTTTTTCACCATAGTCTTGCCGTTCTGCGCATAAAGCACAATGCCGGTGCGCGCGCTGGCCCACGGATTGGTGCTTCCAGTCTTGATGGCATAGCCAAGGACGATTTCATCAACAAAAGTCAGCGACATGCGAATGATGGTGTTGATGAATTTCACCAGACCATCGAGCCCCGGTATCGGCAAAAATGCGGCAATTCCGCCGATCAATCCGGTAACAGCGCCGATCACGCCCTTGATCAATTGGTCGACGGCGAAAAGGACGTTGGTTTCGACAAACCGCTCGGTCACAACCGCCTTGGCATGGTCAATCTGGCTGCGGCCCATTGGCAATTCCTTGCCTTGCAACAGTTCAACCATGACGGCGATATGACCGGCTTTGACAATGTAAAGGACATATTCGCGGATCCAATAAACGGCCACTGAGACGACACCGAAGCCGATCACTGCGCCCCAAACGGTAAACGTGCCTTGGGCATCAGGGTCAGAAGAGACATGGCCAACCCCGTAGCCTATCGCCCCGCCAGTGCCAGTCGCGAAAATATAGGCAATGGTGATGCCGAAAAACACGACCATCCGAAACAGGATGAACGGCATCGTTTTCATCATGATGCCAAGTGTCTTGGAAATACTGAAGTCCCACATAGCCAGAATCCTTGAATCCAGCGCCCCACCTGAGGATTACGTCAGACTCCCAAATCCGGCAAGCGCCCGATTTCAGAGAATTTCCGTTGCCGCGATTGCAATGCCGAACCCATCAAGTCCGACATAATGGCGCTCGCGCGAAGCCAGCAACCGGATGGATGTGACGCCGAGATCCTTCAAAATCTGTGCACCAAGGCCGATCTCGCGCCACTCGTTTTCGCGGACCTTGGCTTCGGCATGAGCCTCGCCCTGTTCGGGACGGCTGCGAGTCTGGTGGCCAACACCGACCGAACCTTCGCGCAGGTAAACGATAACACCGCGCTTGTTGGCGCCCATGTCCTTCATGATGGCCGTCAGTGTGGTGCCAGCGCCGAACACATCCTTGGCGACATTTTCCGGATGCAGCCGCACCGGCACGTCCTCGCCGTCGCGGATATCGCCGAACACGATGGCCAGATGCTGCATCGGGTCCCATGGAAGTGAATAGGCATGTGCCTGCGCCGTGCCGCCCTCGGTCTCGATCAGGAAAGAATCGACACGCTTGATCAGAGTTTCCTTGCGCTGGCGATAAGCGATAAGGTCGGCAACAGTGACCTGTTTGAGACCGTTCTTGTCAGCAAAGGCCTTGACTTGCGGCCCACGCATGACCGAACCATCATCGTTGACCAACTCACAGATGACGCCGATGGGTGGCAGGTTGGCGAGTTTGCACAGGTCCACCGCCGCTTCTGTATGGCCGGAGCGCATCAGCACCCCGCCTTCGCGCGCGATCAGCGGAAAAATATGGCCTGGGCGGACGAAATCGGATGCGCCGGAATTCGGATTGGCAAGCCCGCGTGCGGTCAGCGTGCGGTCTTCGGCGGAAATGCCGGTTGTGGTGCCATGCTTGTAATCGACAGACACCGTAAAAGCAGTCGTGTGGGCCGAATCATTGTCGGCAACCATCGGCGAAAGATTTAAGCGCTTGGCCTCTTCGCGTGGCATCGGCGTGCAAACGATGCCCGATGTATGGCGAACAATGAAACCCATCTTTTCAGGCGTGCAGTGAACGGCAGCAACAATCAGATCGCCCTCGTTCTCGCGCCCGTCATCATCCATCACGACAACGATTTCGCCGCGTTCAAAGGCGCGGATGGCTGCAACTACTTTTTTCTGGTCATACGACATTTTCAAATCCGTCCGGTTTGGCCGCGATGGCGCAAATAATGGTCAGCCACGGCGCACGCTACCATGGCTTCGCCAATTGGCACTGCCCTGATACCGACACACGGGTCGTGGCGGCCTTTGGTAATGACGTCAACCTCGTTACCGTCCGAGTCAATTGAGCGACGGGGGATGAGCAGTGACGATGTTGGCTTGACAGCAAATCGCGCGACGACTTGCTGGCCGGTCGAAATTCCACCCAAAATACCGCCGGCATGATTGGACAGGAACACCGGATTGCCGTCCGCGCCCATGCGCATCTCGTCGGCATTGTCGACACCAGTAAGTTCTGCCGCACTAAAGCCGTCGCCAATCTCAACGCCTTTGACGGCATTGATCGACATGAGGTTGGAAGCAATATCCTGATCGAGTTTGCCATAGACCGGCGCGCCAAGGCCAACCGGAACGCCATCAGCGATAACTTCGATGACCGCACCAATCGAAGAGCCATCCTTGCGGATGCCATCAAGATAGGCGGCAAATTGATCGACACTTGCTGCATCGGGGGAAAAGAACGGGTTGTTTTCAACTTCCGCCCAATCCCAACGACTGCGGTCGATCTTCAGTGTGCCCATCTGGATCAATGCTGCACGAACTTGCATTCCGGGCACGATCTTGCGTGCAATTGCGCCAGCTGCCACCCGCGCCGCCGTCTCGCGCGCAGAGGAGCGGCCGCCACCGCGATAGTCGCGGATGCCGTATTTGGCATCATAAACGTAGTCGGCGTGGCCGGGGCGGTAACGCTTGGCAATATCCCCGTAGTCTTTGGAGCGTTGATCTGTATTTTCGATCAGCATGGAAATGGGTGTTCCGGTCGCGACCATGGTCACGCCATCGTCCTTCAGCATCACGCCGGAAAGAACCTTGACTTCGTCCGCCTCACGCCGCTGCGTGGTGAATTTGGATTGTCCCGGTTTACGCTTGTCCAGATAGTCCTGGATTTCAGCCAGAGTGAACTCGATACCCGGAGGGCAACCATCGACAACACAGCCGAGCGCGGGGCCGTGGCTTTCGCCCCAGGTGGTTACCCGGAACAGATGGCCGAACGTATTATGGGACATATGATATTGCCTTCATGAGTGGTGGCACGTTTTATTTGCCTTAACCACACGATGTCAAACCGCAGCAATTCCTAAAAACGTCATGGTCTGGCACTTCTTTTGACACATTCCTATTGTGTATACCGGTTCAAGACATAATCTGTCCAAAACATCCGTATGACGGTCGAAGAGGAGAACACAATGAAGAAAATGGCTTTTTTGATCGCCGCCCTAATTTTCGCACTGCCGCACACTGCGCAGGCTGACGAAGCGACAGGCAAGATCGTTTCTATTGACGAGAGCAATCAGTCGCTCAAACTTGACGATGGCAATGTTTACAAGCTGCCGGGTGAGTTTGACTACACGGTAATCTCGCCGGATATGAAGGTCATGGTCGTTTATGACGTGTCCGGTGAAGACAAGATCGTCACGGACATTGAGAAGGCCGATTAACGCTTTCCTGTGTATTAATGTAAAAAAGGCGGCTTTTCAGCCGCCTTTTTCTTTAGGCGCAGAATTGATCAGAATGAACGCTGGAAGCGAATGGTGCCGCCAAACTTGCCCTTTGAGGAAGCCTTGTCGGTATAATCAACTTCTGTTGTCACCTTGAAGCCTGAAACAACTTCGTAGGCTACGTTTGCTGCAGCAGCAAAGGTCTTGCTTTCGTCGTACGCGAGCTGGACGTTAAAGGTGGCCTTGTCCGATATTTTGGCAGATCCGCCGCCCCAGATTGCGTAGTTTCCGCCCCATGGCTTGAAACGGCTGGTTGCGAACGTGTCGTCCGTGCCGTAGCCGCCCATGACGAACAGCGAGAAGGCGCCGAACTTGGCATCAACACGCAGCTTGCCACCGAATTCGGAGGTCGACTCGTCGTAACCAACAACACCGGTTACACCAAAATCACCAGCAGCGTACTTGGCGCCAACAACAACATCCGGAACGTAGCCGTCGCCGGTTGCGTTGTCGTCTTCAAGCGACAGGATCGCCGAGAAGCCATTGCCGCCAGTGAAGGTGTAGCTGATGAGGGTTGTGTCAAACGGGCCGTAAGAAATCTGGTCATCGGCAATGACGCCGCCGGCATAGTTGGTAAATGTCGAAAACGCGGATTCATCCTTGCCGATGCGCAAGCCGCCGAGTTCGATGTAGGCGAAGTTGAGCGAGCTGGAGTTTGAGCCTTCATCACCAATGGCATCGGTGGCAAAATTGAAGCGTGTCTCGGTGTAGGTTGTCAGCGTGCCAAGTTCAGTGTCGGCTTTTGTCGTGGTGCGAAACGAGAAGCGGGCCTTCTTCTTGAATGCGTCGTTGAAGCCATTCAATTCACCGAAGCCGATGTCGTAACGGACATAGCCGCCGATCTTGAGGCAGGTTTCGGTGCCCGGGATGTAGAAGAAGCCGGAGCCATATGCGTCGCAAACGCGGACATATTCGACAGCTTCAGGTTCAGCGACGACCGCGTCAGCAGCGCGCGCGCCGGAAACGGCAACGAGTGCTGCCGCGGAGCCGATGAGAAGGCTCTTGATGTTCATTTGGATAACTCCGTTTGATGTCTCTTTTGTTTCAAGAGGCATGCCGGACCACTGGAGAACAGCCCGCCACCCCGCCGTCCAACTGACAGGAGGACATGTCACAATCAATACGGCTGCACGATTTACGTGCATCAATGGGAAAATTGAAAATGCTATGTAACTGTTTTATCACACTATTTTTGCCGACTAATTGTATGATGTCACAAATATTTCAAATAAACTTCATGAATATCAACCTCGGATTGGTTGCATTGCTTTGTGGGACCAATTCGCGCCCCGGCCGTTTCACAGCGATCGCGTTTGCGCCGGAACTTGGTTCGCGGGCATGGGAATCATGGATTTGAAAATAGCGGCTTGGCGGATCAGTTGAATGTGATTCGGCGGATTGGCCGTCAAAACCACTCGAGTTTTCCGTGCTGAAGCCGCAACACCTGATCTTGTGGCACGGAAAGCCGCGAGGCTTCTTCGCCCCCTATTCCTTCGATGAGATGAAACAGGCTGCGGATGACGCCCCCGTGCGTTACGCACACTGTGGGCGCATCGACGGTTTCCAGCCATCCGGCAAACCGGTCCGCCAGCATATGATAATTTTCAGCATCCGTGCCCGGCGGGAGGAAATCCCATTTGTTCCGGTGCCGCGCCTCGAGGAGTTCGGGATGCACCATGGAGATTTCGGCAAGCGTGAAGCCTTGCCAATCGCCGAAATGCACTTCCTTCAATCGCCCATCAAGCAAGTAGCCTTCGCGGGGGAGATCCATCCCGAAGCGGATGCGTTCCATCGTTTCTCGGGTGCGCTTGAGCGGGCTGGCGATAAAAACAAACGGCGAAGGATCAGGAATGAGTGCCTTGAGCTTGAGCCCGTTGGCATTGGCCTGAAGTTTGCCGGTCTCGTTGAGGTCCGTGTCATATTGGCCCTGAACCCGCCCTTCGGCGTTCCAGGCTGTTTCGCCATGTCGGCAAAACCAGATGAGAGGAAGCTTTGACCAGTCCAAACTGTCGTCGCTCAATCTTTGATCGTCGAAATGTCCGGCGCGTCGACGGCCTTCATGCCTACGACATGATAGCCAGAATCCACATGCATGACTTCACCAGTAACCGCACGGCCAAGATTGGACAGAAGATAAAGTGCTGAATCGCCAACTTCTTCGATGGTCACAGTGCGCTTGAGCGGCGAATTATATTCATTCCACTTGAGGATATAGCGGAAATCACCAATGCCGGAGGCAGCAAGCGTCTTGATGGGGCCGGCAGAAATCGCGTTGACGCGGATTCCCTTGCCGCCGAGATCCACGGCCAGATAACGCACCGAGGCCTCAAGGGCAGCTTTTGCAACGCCCATGACGTTATAGTGCGGCATGACTTTTTCCGCGCCGTAGTAGGTCAATGTCAGCATTGAACCGCCATCGCTCATCAGCGGTTCAGCGGCCTTGGCGACAGCGGTGAACGAATAGACCGAGATGTCCATTGTCATCAGGAAATTGTCACGGCTGGTCTCGACATAGCGACCGGTCAACTCATCCTTGTTGGAATAGCCAATGGCGTGAACCAGAAAATCGATCTTGCCCCACTTTGCCTTCAGGTTATCAAACACAGCATCAATGGTTGACTGGTCAGACACATCACAATGGCCTGCAACGTAGCCGCCAAGCTCAGCCGCCAGCGGCTCCACACGCTTTTTCAGCGCATCGCCCTGGTAGGTGAGAGCGATCTCTCCCCCTTGCGCGTGAACGGCCTTGGCAATGCCCCATGCGATGGAGCGATTGTTGGCAAGGCCCATGATCAAGCCGCGTTTGCCGGCCATCAAGCCATTTGCAGAGGTCATTCGCTGTACTCCGGTGTACGATAGATGCTGTGCGGTTTTGTCGCCCTATCGCACACGAAGCCGTCGCCTTCAAGCCATGAGGCAACTACAGAGTTAGTGTTGCGCCTTTAAAAAGGCTTCCAATGAAGCATCTGGAGTCTCTGGCAACATGATTCGGACATGCACAAGCAGATCGCCATGTGATCCATCCTTCTTGAGCATGCCCTTGCCGCGAAGCCGTAGAACCTTGTCGGACGACGACCACGCCGGAACACCAACGGCAATTTTGCCAGTCAGGGTGCGCACCGGAGCTTTGATGCCGAGCACGGCATCTTTCAGCGATATCGGCAGTTCAACGTGCAAATCTTTGCCATCAAGCCGAAAATCCGGGTGCTGGCGCAGCTTGACGGTTGCTATCGCATCACTGCGCCCGCCGGTGCCCTGACCCTTCAATCGAATTTGCTGTCCGTCTTCAACACCCTTGGGAAGGCTGACGCCGAGCAAACGTCCGTCCGGCAGCCGTGCGTCTACCTTTGCTGCAGAGAACGCTTCTTCGAGAGTTACCGGCAAATCAAAAGCAATATCTTGAGCGGGCGCTTGCTGGCGGGCACGTGCACCGCCGCCGAACATTTCTTTCAAAATATCTTCAGCGCCGCCAAAACCACCGGATTGCCGGAACTCAAAACCACCCGGACGACCGCCGCCGGCATTGCGGAAACCGGCGAACGGGTCACCGGCACCTTGGCCCTGGCCCGTAAAACCCTGAAACTTGGGCTTGCCGTCACCGTCGATTTCGCCGGCATCAAACTGTTTGCGGCGCGCTTTGTCGCCGACAATTTCATAGGCCTGATTCGCCTCGCCAAACCGCTCCTTGGCTTTGGGATCATCCGGGTTTGCATCCGGGTGATATTTTTTTGCCAAACGGCGGAAGGCCGACTTGATCTCGGATTCGCTCGCACCTTTTGCGACGCCGAGCACCTGATAGGGATCGCGCATCACTTGTCCTCAATTTTAAAGAAGGTCCCCTTGGACCGGATTCGCCACTTATATGCGGTTTAGCATGGGTTTTTTAAAGGGGATAAGGAATCTCGCTATAGAGCAGCAAACTCTTGCATGAACCATTGCCGGTCTGCGCCAAGGCAAACATTGCCGTGATAAAGCGCAACACCTTCGAAACTCTCGCGGCTAGTCTCGAATTTCCGGCAGACGATGCCGTCTCTTTCGCTCTCGTCAATCTGGTTGACCGTGCCGCGGCTGCCCGTATCGCGGTTGGCCCAGAGCAATGGAACACCGCCGGACATATCTAGATTGGCGGCAGAAATTGCGTTGCGGATTGTATTGGCATCCGAATTTTTCGCCGAATCCTCCAGCGCTTCCTGTTGAATTGCTCCCGTGACCAAAGACGGGTCAGCATCGACCTTGGACAAGCCGCCAGCCGAACCGCAGGCGGCAAGTGGCAGCACCGCAATCAAAACCGTCAACTGGCGCTGGAAAATTCGGCGCAAAGGTCTATGTCTCCCCACACGGCGATAAAGTGCGACCGCAAAGGGCAATCATGAGCGAGACTGGGTTAACGAACGGTGACTTCACTGAGGCAAATGAGCCATATTCTTTGTTCGAGGCATGGCTTGCCGAAGCGACCAAGTCTGAAATCAATGACCCGAACGGCATGGCCCTAGCAACGGTCGATCCGGATGGCTTGCCAAATATCCGCATGGTCCTGCTAAAGGGCCATGATGATCGCGGTTTTGTTTTCTATACAAATTTCGAAAGCGCCAAGGGCCGCGAGATTCTTGGCTCGATGAAAGCTGGCTTGTTGTTCCACTGGAAGTCGCTGCGCCGTCAGGTCCGCATCCGCGGCATCGTCGAAGTGGTAAGCGACGCGGAGGCCGATGAATATTACGCTTCACGCCCCCGTCTTTCTCGCATCGGCGCTTGGGCATCCAAACAGTCACGCCCGCTCGAAAGCCGCTTCGCACTTGAAAAGGCTGTTGCCGAATTCACGGCAAAACACCCGATCGGTGAAATCCCGCGCCCGGCCAACTGGTCAGGCTTCCGCATCAAGCCTGTCGAGATCGAATTCTGGAAAGACGGCGCCTTCCGCCTGCACGACCGCATCAAGTTCGAGGCGGTTGATGGTGGTTGGACCAAGTCGCGGCTTTATCCTTAAAGGCTATTTCTTCCGGCTCATGAACGCCATGAACGCGTCGCGCGCCTCGCTTGAGCGCAGCCGTTCAGAAAACAAGCGCGCTTCTTCATTAATCCGCTGCAGTAGCGCATCGGGTTGGCTTTTCATCAGGGCTTTGGTGAGTTTAACAGCCTCAGGCGCACGTGCGGCTATGCGTTGGGCCAGTGAGATAGTTTGGGCGTCGAGCTCGTCTTCTCTGACGATATCCCAGATCAGTCCGGCATCCTTGGCTTGGCGCGCCGAGAATCCCTCGCCAAGCACCAGCATCGCGAACGCCCTTTGATGGCCGGCAATGGCCGGGACCAGAAGGCTTGACCCGGCTTCCGGCACCAAAGCAAGATCGACAAAAGGCGTGCGAAAATGCGAACGCTCGGTTGCCAGCGTCAAGTCGCAGTGCAGGTTGATCGTCGTGCCGATGCCAATGGCAAGGCCATCCACGCCGCTGATGAACGGCTTCTTCAAGCCAGCCATCGCATGGAGGAACCCGATGACTTCCGGCAATTCGGTGGAGCCGCTTGTCGCGTAAGCCAAGAAATCCTGCATGTCATTGCCCGAAGAGAATGAGCCCGGCACGCCCAAAATCACATGGCAGCGCACGCTGTCGTCAGCCTCGCCAGCCAGCATTGCCTGCGTCATCGCCACGTACATGGCGCGTGTGATGGCATTTTTCTTTTCCGGACGGTTCATCCGGATGATGCTGACCGCACCGTCGCGGGAGACTTCAATATGTTCGCTCATGTCGATTCCCGTCTTCAATGCATGCCAAGAACAAGATCGGCGGCATCCAGAAGGCTGTCGGCGCCGGTGATGACCTTGTCGTTCAGGGGCGCGGTTTCTGCCAGCATGTTCTCCGCAAAGAAGCGGCAGAGCGCCATCCGCGCCGGGTCATTGCCTGCCAAAGCACCCTTGGCCAGATATGCGCCACCCGCCGCCAGCGAGATAAGGCGCAGATAAGGAGTGGCACCTGCCAGCGCGTGGTTGGCTTCGCCCTGTGCGATTTTCAATTGCAAGAAATCCGTAGCCGCCATTGCATCGTCCAGCGCCCTGTCCAGCCGGTCAGCCGTGGTGCCATATTCAGGCCGGTTTGACTTGCGAACATCTTCGGCAATCCCACGCAGTTCCTTTATGTATTCTGCCGCATGCCCGCCCTTGCCGAGCGGCAGCTTGCGCATCACCAAATCAATCGCCTGAATGCCGTTGGTGCCTTCATAAATCGGCGCAATGCGCGCATCACGCATGAAACGAGCAGCACCCGTCTCTTCGATGAACCCCATGCCACCATGTACCTGCACGCCAAGCGAGGCGACTTCCATGCCGACATCGGTCGAAAATGCTTTTGCCAGTGGTGTCAGAAAACTGGCGCGATCCGCCCAGAAGGAAGCGGCATCACCATTTTCTGCATGGCTTTTGTCGATTGCATGCGCGCAAGCATAGGAAATCGCCCGCGCGGCTTGCGTCTGCGCTTTCATCGACATCAACATGCGCTGAACATCGGGATGCTCGATGATCGGGCTCATCGCTGCATCTTTCGAACCAACAGCGCGCCCTTGACGGCGATCCCTGGCAAAGGAAATTGCCTTCTGGGTTGCGCCCTCTGCAACGGAAACGCCCTGCATACCAACCGCCAGCCGTGCATTGTTCATCATCGTGAACATCGCATTGAGACCGCGGTTCTCTTCACCAACCAGCCAGCCGATGGCGCCAGGTTCTGCACCTTCCGCCTTGCCGTCGCCAAAAATCATGACACAGGTTGGCGAAGCGTGAATGCCAAGTTTGTGTTCAATCGACGCGCAGAATGCGTCATTGCGCTTGCCCGGATTGCCGTCTGCGTCCGGCAAGAACTTTGGCACGACAAACAATGAAATTCCCCTGGTTCCGGCCGGTGCATCGGAAATGCGGGCGAGAACCAGATGGATGATGTTGCCGGAAAGATCATGCTCACCAAATGTGATGTAAATCTTTTGCCCGAAAATCCGGAACGAACCGTCCGCATTGCGCTCGGCGCGCGTGCGCATGCCGCCAAGATCCGACCCGGCCTGCGGCTCAGTCAAATTCATGGTTCCGGTCCATTCGCCGGAAATCATTTTCGGGAGATAGAGCTGCTTCAATTCCTCCGATGCATGCGCGTTGAGAGCTTCAACTGCGCCCATGGTGAGTGTCGGGCAAAGCCCGAAAGCCAATGAACAACTGTTCCAGATTTCAAGCGCCGCCATGGAGGCCGTCAGCGGCAAACCCTGCCCGCCGTAGGCTTCCGGTGCGGCAACTGAGTTCCAGCCACCATCAACAAAGCTTTGCCAAGCTTCTTTCCAACCGGCAGGCATGGTCACCTGACCATTGGAAAACTTTGCGCCGATCTTCTCGGCAGCCACCGCAACAGGCTCGATCTCGTCGCCCGCCAAGCGTCCGGCTTCTTCAAGGATTGCCTCCAGGAGGTCAGCCGAAAAATCACCGAACTTGCCCTCGTCCAGATCACGACCCATGCCCGTGACATTGACGATGGTGTGGACGATATCTGCGACCGGCGCTTTATACATCTTGCGTTCCTCCAACTCCGTTTTGGGTACTGACTTTTGACGTTAACGTCAACAATCAGCATGTGTTTTGGCGGATGTGTTTTGCCGGTTTACGGCCTCTTAACCATAAAGGCGGACGATGAACCCTTGTATGGGGTTATACGCGCGATGTTGATATCAGGATTATTCCGGCGGCTTCTGACCGCTGCTGCGCTCGCATTGTCATTGGCAACTCTGGCCAAAGCGGAGACCGTGTTCCACAAACCGTGGAAATCGGAAAACCACGCGCTGGTCATTGATGCCTATGAATTCAATGAACTGAACATTGCAGCTATTGCCGGCGACAAGCGCGTTGCTGGTTTCATCAACAAAGGGTCTGACGGCCTGCCGCCCGTCTGGGGCTGCAAAACTTCGATTTCGGATCTCGAAAAGGACCTCTGCAAGAACCAGTGGCGGCTGTATGCGGTGTCGCGCGAATTGTTCCATACGCGCAAGGAACTTGCCAAGGCGCTGGGGCTCAAATGGGGCTCTTACCACGTTGGCCGTCCCGGCAATCCAATTGATCAGGCCAACCATTTTATCGACTTCACGGACCCGCAGCCGGACGAGTTGATCGCCATCGACATCGAGGATCTGGCGTCGGGAAAATACATCTCGCTCGCCGACGCAGAACTTTACGCCCGCCATATTTACCGCCGTCTCGGCCGTTACCCGGTGCTTTATATCAACGATGACACCGCCAAACATCTTGCGCGGCAACGCGATGAATATCCGCTTCTGTCAAGATTGCCGCTTTGGTATGCGCGGTACAAGCCGGAAATTGCCGCGAGTTTTCCGAAAGGCAATTGGGACAGCTATGCGCTTTGGCAGTTTGCCAGCCATTTGAATTGCGGCAAGCGCGCCTGCCCGCATCGCATCCAAGGCACTGGCAACGACATCGACATCAATGTCGCCAACATGGACGTGAAGGCATTGAAGGCTGCCTGGCCTCTGGATGGGCTGGTGCCGACAAAGGACCCGAAATCGAGCAAGGATTTCTCACGGGTTCTGGTGGCGACGGCCACCGGCAATTTCAAAAGCCTGAAGCCCGTACTTGCAGGTATCACGCAATCCATGTCTCAACATGCCTCAAGGATCGTTGCCAAAGCCATTGAAATACCGGCCTATGGCATTGACCCGATTGTCACTGCATCAATTGAATTCGACCGCCCGTCGGGCCGCGCGGACTGATCACGTTTCTCGGGCGATCTCGCGCCAGCCGATATCAGTGCGGCAAAAGCCTTCCGGCCAGTCGATTTCATCAACACCGGCATAGGCGCGCTCTTGCGCCTCGCGAACAGTTGCGCCGGTCGCGGTCACATTCAACACACGTCCGCCATTGGCGACAATCTCGCTGGCCTGCAATGTGGTTCCGGCATGAAACACCTTCACACACGCCTGCAAATCAGCGGCGCCAATGCCGCGAATGATTGTGCCTTTGAGTGGTGTTTCCGGATAGCCGTCCGCCGCCATCACCACGGTCAATGCCTTGTCTGCCGACCAGCGCGGATTAAAGCCATCCAGATCACCATCTGCTGCGGCCAGCAAAATGGGTAACAGATCATCTGCCAGCCGCATCATCAGCACCTGACATTCGGGGTCACCGAACCGCGTGTTGTATTCGATCAGTTTGGGGCCATCATGGGTGAGCATCAGACCGGCATAAAGCACGCCGACAAATGGGCAGCCCTTCTCGGCCATGCCGCGCATCGTGGGGTCAATGATATCGCGCATCACCTGCGCGCTCATTTCCGGCGTCACGATGGATGCTGGCGAATAGGCTCCCATGCCACCGGTGTTCGGTCCCTCATCGCCGTCGCCAACCCGTTTATGGTCTTGCGCCGTGCCGAACGGGATCGCCATCTTTCCATCGCACAGGCAAAAGAAGCTGGCCTCTTCGCCTTCGAGAAACTCTTCGACAACCACTTCCGCGCCCGCCGAGCCGAATGCGCCTTCAAAGCACGCATCGACAGCATCCAGCGCTTCACCAAGTGTCATGGCAACCACAACGCCCTTGCCCGCCGCAATGCCATCCGCCTTGATGACAATCGGAGCGCCGACTTGCCGCACATGGGCTTTGGCCTTTGGTGCGTTGTTGAAGCGGCCATATGATGCTGTGGGGATGTCATAATCGGCGCACAAATCCTTCGTGAAACCCTTGGAGCCCTCAAGCCGCGCTGCAGCGGCCGTCGGGCCGAACACCTTGACACCGGCTGCAATCAAAGCATCGGTAATGCCGACCACCAACGGCGCTTCGGGGCCGACGACCACCAGTTCGATTTTCATGTCCTGACAAAAGGCGACCACAGCGCCATGATCATTGATATCAATGCCTGTAAGGCTTGCGTGTTCGGCAATGCCCGGATTTCCCGGCGCAGCATACAGCGTTTCAAGAATCGGCGACTGAGCCAGCTTCCAGGCCAGCGCATGTTCACGCCCGCCAGCGCCGATCAGGAGAACATTCATCGCTTCACCTCATTCCAGGACAGTGTGCACCCGTTAAGAAGTGCTGTCATCAAGGTCAAGGCTTGACGGCAATGTGTGCTCATGTATCCCCGCACCATGGACAAGATTCAATCAAATGAGGCTCAAGGCCGCGTTGCCGATGCGCCATCCGGCCACTGGGTTTACCGGCTGCTGCCACGCGGGCTTTGGCCATATGCACAACTCGCACGCTGGGACCGCCCTATCGGCTGGCAACTTTTGCTGTGGCCGTGTCTATGGTCTGCTGCCCTAGTCGCCAGTGCTGGTGCCAAGACCGGGGCACCGCTGCTGTCGGTCATGCCATCGCTTTGGCACATTATCCTTTTCACCATCGGTGCCATCGCAATGCGCGGCGCAGGCTGCACATGGAATGATTTGGTTGACCGCAACATCGACGCGCAGGTCGAGCGCACGCGCTCAAGGCCTTTGCCTTCGGGACAGGTTTCGCGCAAACAGGCGCTGGGCTTCCTGGCGCTTCAGGCTTTGACAGGACTTCTTGTCCTTCTCCAATTCAACCTTTTTACGATAATACTGGGCATCTCCTCACTCGCAATCGTCGCCATATACCCCTTCATGAAGCGCATCACGTCCTGGCCACAGGCCGTGCTTGGTCTTGCGTTTTCATGGGGTGCGCTCATGGGATGGGCAGCGATGCGCGGGGAAATCGCCTTGCCAGCCATTCTCCTTTATATCGGCACCATCTTCTGGGTGATCGGCTATGACACGATCTATGCGCATCAGGACAAGGAAGATGACGCCCTCGTCGGTGTTCGCTCCACTGCCCGCCTGTTTGGATCAAGATCCAAAGAGGCCATAGCCATACTTTACGGGTTGGCTTTGCTTTTCATGGCAGGCGCATTTGCCAGCGCAGAGGTGCCGATGCCGGCACTTGCCGGATTGCTGGCAGCAGGCTCACACATGTTCCGCCAGACCCAATATCTCAACATCGACAATCCCGACCAATGCCTGAAACTGTTCAAATCCAACACGATGATCGGCCTGCTGATTTTCGCCGGGCTTCTCGGCGGCGCGTTATGGGTGAGCCTTCGCCCTCAGTGAGGCGTGATACGGATTTGCTTGTTTGGCTTAACCGAAAAGCCGATGAATTGCGAAATTGCTTACTTGCCAGCCTTTTCCCAACGCGCAAGATCGGCGACGACTTCATCGGTGTGCTGGCCCAATCGCGGAGACGGCGTGTCGTAGCGCAGAGGTGTTTCAGACATAAGGATTGGCGTGCGCACACCCGGGATTGCATTACCCTCAAAGTCTTTGAGATCGATGCGCATGCCACGGGCCCTGATCTGCGGGTCCGCAAACATCTCGCCAATCGTGTTGATCGTACCCACCGGCACAGCGTTGGCTTCGCAGGCGGCAAGCAAATCCGCCTTGCTTAATTTCGCCGCCGCAGGGGCAATGTGGGTGCGCAATTCAACGCGGTTGGCAACGCGCGCCTCATTGGTGGCAAAGCGCGGATCGGTGGGTAGCTCGTCCAACCCAAGAATTTTGCAGGCGCGTTCAAACTGCCCGTCGTTTCCAACTGCAAGAATAACATGCCCGTTCGATGCCGCGATTACCTCATAAGGTGCAATGTTCGGGTTTTCATTGCCGATGCGCATGGGGGAAACGCCGGTCGCCAGATAGTTCATGTTTTGATTGGCAAGCACGCCGGCCTGCGTATCCAGAAGCGCCATATCAATGTGCTGGCCTTGGCCTGTTGCCTCAGCATGGCGCAGCGCGGCAAGAATGCCGATAACCGAATAGACGCCGGTGAATAGATCAGCCACCGCAACGCCAGTCTTCATCGGCAGACCGTGGCTTTCGCCGGTGATCGACATCAGGCCGGACATGCCCTGCACGATGAAATCATAGCCAGCCAGCGGCGCATCCGGACCGGTGTGGCCAAAGCCTGTGATCGAGCAATAAACCAGCTTCGGGTTGATCTTTTTCAAGCTCGCATAGTCGAGCCCGTACTTGGCCAAGCCGCCAGTCTTGAAATTCTCGATCAATATGTCCGACTGCGCTGCAAGGCGGCGAACGAAATCCTGCCCCTCCGGCGATTTTAGGTCCGCGGTCACCGAACGCTTGTTGCGATTGACGCCGTGATAATACGCAGCATCGAGCGCATCGCCATCCGCACCGGTGATAAAAGGCGGGCCCCACGAGCGCGTATCATCGCCCCCATCCGGGTTTTCGACCTTGATGACATCCGCGCCAAGGTCCGCAAGTGTCTGGCCGGCCCAAGGGCCGGCAAGGATGCGCGCAAGTTCGAGAACGCGCACGCCTTTCAGCGGAGCATTATTCATTTGGCTGGTCTGCCTTGTTGAGCTTTTTCTGGAAGCGGCTTTGTGTGATGTCGACCACGACGAGCGCGATCAGGACAAAGTAGAATGTCGATTTCGACATAGGCTCCACCGCATACCCGAAGAAAGAGAGCTCCGCGAGGTGTCCGCCCTCCGAGATCAGCATGAAGCCGACAAGCAGCAGCACGAAAAGGCCAAGCACTTCATACATGCGGTTTTTCTTCAGGAAGTTTGCCACAGCATCTGCCATCCACACCATCAACAACCCGGATACGATGATCGCAGCGACCATAACCGGAAAATTCTTGGTCAGAGCAATGGCGGAAAGAACGGTGTCAAATGAGAAAACAATGTTCATCACAAGAATCATAACCAGCGACGAAAAGACTGAACGAGAACCCTTGCTTTCGGCGTCAGTCCCCAATTCGTCAACGGTCAGCATGTGATGGATTTCTTTCAACGCGGTGCGAATGAGAAAATAGCCGCCAACGAGGACAATGAGGGAGTGTCCGGAAAGCGCGCCTTTGACATACGTCCAATCAAATTCGAAAAAGGGCTCCTGAAAAAGCTCGATCAATTTCAGGACGACAAAAAGCAGCACAATGCGCAGCCCGATGGCCAGGAAAATCCCCATGCGGCGCACATAAGCTTCGTTATTCGTGCCGGTGCGTTTGGCCTCAATGGAAATATACAAAAGGTTGTCAAACCCCAGCACTGTTTCCAGTGCCGTCAAAATCATAAATGTTGTCAGATGTTCGAGCGTGAAAACTTCGGCAAGCATGGCGATCTCCGTCTGCCCACTGCCTAGCAAAGGCAGACTTACCTGTCACGCCAACACTTGGTTCAACCAACTGACAAAATCGCTGGTTACCTCGTCGCGATTGATATCGTTCAGGCATTCGTGCCGATTGTCCGGGCCAATCTTTGTGGTTACATTTCCAAAACCCAACGCTTTCATGCGGTCCGAAAGGTTTTTGGTCGCTTTGGCAAAATCCGTTGCAGGATCATGTCCGCCGCCGCGCAGATGGACTTTCAGCGATTTTGGCAACTTGGCGAAATTCCGGTCGTCGGCGCCCGCAAAGATCAACTTGAACACATCCTGCCACATGCCAACTGAGGCATCCCAGCCGCACAACGGATCGGCGACATATTTGTCCACTTCCGCCGGATCACGTGAAAGCCAGTCAAAATCGGTGCGGCCGCTGGTTTCTTTCTTGGCCCAATCCTGAAAAGTCAGCTTTGGCAAAATGGCGCTCGGAACATCGGAGCCGAGCAGCATGCGCTCAATGGCCAAAATCGTCTGCCCTGCACGACCGAGCAAACCAGCTGAGAAATTGGCATTCCAGACCGCAAGCGCGTCAAGGCCGTCCGGATCGCGCAATGCACTGTTCATCGCAATCAGACCACCCATCGAGTGACCAAACAGGATGAGCGGCAAACCGGGATGTTGTGCTGCTGCATGTTTGCGCACATCAAGAGTGTCATCCAGAACACGCTGCCAACCATCCTGCTTGGCAAATGAGCCCAGCGATACACCGGGCGCGGTTGTCGCACCATGGCCGCGATGGTCGTGGGCGTAGACATGATAGCCTGCCGCAGAAAGCGCTTTTGCAAAGCGAGCGTAACGGGCAGCATGCTCGGCCAGGCCGTGATTTATTGTGACCACACCCCTCGGGGCGCCGTCGCTTGACTCATGAAACACATTGAGCGACGCGCCGGATTTGGCGGCAAGTTTGAACTGGCTGTTGAACATCGGGCGCTCCTCTTGGCCCAACATGCGGTTTCGCCTGTCATTTCGTCAACTGCCCAAAATCGCAGCAGTCAATGATGATGAAAGCGTAGGCAACAGCACATAAAACAGTCAAGTCATTGAAAAATATGAATAAAGTAAAAATATATGTTGCAATGCGGCAAAATTCGTTTCAGATTTTGATCATATGGTCAGTTCTGTAGCCGGATGGGACGAACCTCCCAGTCAACCATCCGGTGTCCAGAGGGGCGAGCCGGGCAGCAGGAAAACCTGCGCCCGGCTCTTTAATTTCTGAAGCCAGGCAAGACGTCGCCATTGCCCCGCAGCTCAGTTTATCCTACATGAGCGCCAACTTTTCCCGCTATTTTTCGGAGATCTGCGCGCCATGGCTCGCCAATTCATTTATCACATGTCTGATTTGACCAAGGCCTACAACGGCAAGAAGGTCATCGAAAACCTGAACCTGTCATTCTATCCAGATGCCAAGATCGGTATTCTGGGACCCAATGGCTCCGGTAAATCCACCATTTTGCGCATCATGGCGGGAATGGACAAGGATTGGTCGGGCGAAGCATGGCTGGCAGAAGGCGCGACTTGTGGATACTTGCCTCAGGAACCGCAGCTTGATCCCACCAAGACAGCGCATGAAAATGTCATGGAAGGCGTCGCCTCCAAGACCGCGATCCTTAATGAATACAATGCGTTGATGATGGACTATAACGAAGAGAACGCCGACAAGGCGTCCAAACTTCAGGATATTATTGACGCAGAAAACCTTTGGGATCTGGAAAGCCAGGTTGAAATGGCGATGGACGCGCTGGGTTGCCCGCCGCCAGACTCGCCAGTGACCAACCTGTCCGGCGGTGAAAAGCGCCGTATCGCGCTGTGCAAACTTCTTCTTTCCAAGCCTGATCTGCTGTTGCTTGACGAACCGACCAACCATCTCGACGCTGAAACGGTCGCATGGCTTGAAAAACATTTGCGCGCCTACACCGGCTCTGTCCTGATCGTCACGCATGATCGCTACTTCCTCGACAATGTGACCGGCTGGATTCTTGAAATGGATCGCGGCCGCGGCATTCCCTACGAGGGAAATTACTCGGCCTATCTTGATTCCAAATCCAAGCGCATGCGCCAGGAAGGCCGCGAGGACGACGCGCGCCAGAAGGCAATCGACCGCGAGCGCGAGTGGATGGCTTCATCGCCGAAAGCCCGTCAAGCCAAGTCAAAAGCACGCATCAAGGCGTTCGATGATTTGGTGGAAGCAGCCGATAAACGGCGCCCGTCCGATACCCAAATTGTCATTCCCTCGGGCGAACGCCTGGGCAATCTGGTTATCGAAGCTGAAGGCCTCACCAAGTCGTTCGGCGACCGCGTATTGATCGAAAATCTGTCGTTCAAGCTGCCCGCCGGTGGCATTGTCGGCGTGATCGGTCCAAACGGCGCTGGCAAGACGACACTGTTCAAGATGATCACCGGTCAGGAAAAGCCGGACAGTGGCTCTATCCGCCTCGGCGATACGGTCCAGCTCGGCTATGTTGACCAAAGCCGCGACCACCTGGAAGGCAAAAACAATGTCTGGGAGGAAATCTCGGGCGGCAATGACATCATCAAGCTCGGCAAGTACGAAATCAACTCGCGCGCCTATTGTTCTACGTTTAATTTCCGTGGCGGCGACCAGCAGCAGAAAGTCGGCAATCTCTCCGGTGGCCAGCGCAACCGCGTGCATCTTGCCAAGATGATGAAGACCGGCGGCAATGTCCTGCTGCTTGACGAACCGACCAACGATCTCGACACCGAAACGCTCAACGCGCTCGAAGACGCACTGGAAAACTATGCCGGTTGCGCTGTGATCATCTCCCATGATCGCATGTTCCTCGATCGCCTCGCCACCCACATGCTGGCATTTGAAGGCGACGGTCATGTCGAGTGGTTCGAAGGTAACTTCGAGGACTACGAGCAGGACAAGCTCCGCCGTCTTGGTGCGGACGCACTGAACCCGCACCGCATGAGCTACAAACGCCTGACACGTTAACTGTCCGTCGCATCGGATTGTTCTCCGATGCGGCAAATATGGTAGTCAGGGTTTAACGAATGTGCATGTGCATCCACCACAGAGGAAGTTCTAATGAAGTTTACAATGACCGCCGCAGCTATGCTTTTTATCGCCTC
>JANMEX010000451.1:0-2150 GCA_031377485.1 Phyllobacteriaceae bacterium | reverse complement strand
CATTTATGCAGGCAAATTTTACGCGCTGCCGCAAGCGCCTCAGATCTACAAGCAGCTGTTGATGATCTCCGGCTTTGATCGTTATTTCCAGATTGCGCCGTGTTTCCGCGACGAAGACCCGCGCGCCGACCGGCTGCCGGGCGAATTCTACCAGCTCGATTTGGAAATGAGCTTTGTCGAGCAGGAGGATATACTCGGCACGATGGAACCGGTGATGCGCGGCATTTTTGAGGAGTTTGCGCAAGGCAAGCCCGTCAGCCAGTCCTTCCGCCGCATCCCCTATGATGTGTCGATGCGCAAATATGGTTCCGACAAGCCGGACCTGCGCAACCCGATTGAGATGCAGGCGGTATCAGAGCATTTCGCCGGTTCCGGCTTCAAGGTGTTTGCCAACATTCTGGCGAATGACCCGAAGGCCGAAGTGTGGGCGATCCCGGCCAAGACTGGCGGCTCACGCGCGTTTTGCGACCGGATGAACAACTGGGCGCAGGGCGAAGGACAACCGGGGCTGGGGTATATTTTCTGGCGCAAAGAGGGCGAAAGGCTCGAAGGTGCTGGCCCGCTTGCCAAAAACATCGGCGAAGAACGCACAGAAGCCATCCGCGTTCAGCTTGGATTGAACGATGGCGATGCCGCTTTCTTCGTCGCAGGCGATCCCAAAAAGTTCGTCTCCTTCGCCGGAGCCGCCCGCACCCGCGCGGGCGAGGAACTCAACCTTGTTGACCGCGAAAAATTTGAACTCTGCTGGATCATCGATTTCCCGTTCTTCGAATGGAACGAGGACGAAAAGCGCGTTGATTTCGGCCACAACCCATTCTCGATGCCGCAGGGCGGCATTGACGCGCTGAACGGACAAGACCCGCTGACGATCAAGGCGTTTCAGTATGATCTCGTGTGCAACGGCTTTGAGATCGCATCGGGAGGCATCCGCAACCACCTGCCGGAAACCATGGTCAAGGCGTTCGAGATCGTAGGGCTTTCGCGTGACGTGGTGGAAGAGCGCTTCGGCGGCCTCTACCGCGCCTTCCAGTATGGCGCGCCGCCGCACGGCGGCATGGGCGCGGGCGTTGACCGCATTGTGATGCTGCTCGTCGGCGCAAAGAACCTGCGCGAAATCTCGCTGTTCCCGATGAACCAGCAGGCGCAGGACTTGCTGATGAACGCCCCGAGTGAAGCCTCGCCTCTGCAGATGCGCGAGCTTCATCTGAGAGTGAACGCGCCCAAGAAAGATTGAAGTTCTTCCTGCAACCGATTCAGAACAAAGAAAAACCCGGCATCCCTGCCGGGTTTTTTATTGCGAAATATTGGCCGCTTACTGATTGGCGGTAACCGTCACATTCAACTGCTTGATCAGGGCTTCCGGTGTGGTCGAACCGGTTGCCATCAACAGCGCGAACGGGACAGGCGCGGCCGGAGCTGCCTTGATTTCGATGCTCTTCGGATTGTCCATGTACGCGGACGCAGCTTCCGTGACCTTGGCGGCGAATTCCGGATCTTTCAACTGCGCCACGGCAAAGGGGATGATTGCCTTTGACTGGGCGATGATCGCATCGCGCGGTTGGCCGGCCTGCTTGGCGGCATAGTCGATGACGCGGCCGGTGACGGAAGCGTCGTCAAAGCGGATCGACATCGAGACAAAGTTGAGCTGCTGGATGATGCCGAGCATGGCCAGACCTTTGGCCGATTCATCTTGGCCCGCCATGCTCTTGTTCATGTCCTGCATCGACTTGACGAGGGCAGGCGTGTAGCCGGAAAAATCCATCGTCATGTTGAGGCGGCCGACATTTGCGAAATCATAAGCGCCTTCGGAAATGGTCATGCGGCCGTCTGTCGGGTTCCATGAGCCTTTCATGGTGATCTTGCCGTTGATCGTGTCATAGCCGAGTGCTGCAACCGTTTCCTGGGTCTTTGGATCCGGGATCTTGGTCAGATCGCCTTTGAGACCATTGATGGAGACATCGAACTCCAACGGCTCACCGGCAGTGTATTCACTCATGTTGGCTTCGGCGCCTTCCATGGAGAATACTTCCGCGCCGCCGGTTTCAACCTTGATCGCTCCGACTTCCATCGAGTCATAAAGGAACATCTGCTTGACCGGATCGGTTTCGCCTTCTGCAGCAACTTTCACGCCATTGATCGACGCGCCGCCA
>JANMEX010000366.1:0-2334 GCA_031377485.1 Phyllobacteriaceae bacterium | reverse complement strand
ATCATTGACCAGGAACGCAGTGCAGGTGCTGTGCATCTCGGGCAACTCAATGTGATCTCTGCTCCGTCGTCCACCGTCAGATGCGTGATCGCCGAGACAAATGCATCACCACCGGTATGGCGCTCAATGATTGTCGCCTTGGCGCCCTTGCCGGCTTTTATGGCCAGCCGCGTGTGTGAATCCTGATCAGCGGCAAATTGCACTTCGATGGGAGAACCTGGCACTGCATTGTCGGCAATATCCAGATGATACCCGTCTGAAACCAGCGCTGTATTGATCTGGCCAATTGCATCGTCCGTTCCGCGCGAAACCAGCGCACGTGCAAAGGAACCATCTTCGAGTTTGGCCGCAATGTGGGTAACAGTAACGCCGTCGCCCGCCTGCCCGCCTATCGCAACACCATCAGCAATCGGTAAAACGGGAGTGCCTTTGACAAGCGGCGTCACCGGAACAACCGGCGTTTCGCTGCCTGCCGGCAATGCCCGCAACAAATTGCGCAGGTCCGTATAGTGCCAGCTTTCAACACGCCGTGTCGGCAGGCCAACCGTCTTTAACGCTTCGACGGCAATATCACGCGCACCAACCACATCAGGATTGCCCGGCAATGCGCCCATCTTGGCCACATACAGGTCGATCAGCGCCGTCTCTGCCGCAGTCTGCATCCGTCCGGCATGAATGTTCATCACGCCCACCCTATGCCGCCTCGCCGATCACGTCGGCATAGCCATTTTCTTCCAGATGGAGCGCCAGAGACTTATCTCCACTCTTGATCACCTGACCCTTGTACAAAACATGCACCGTATCCGGCACAATATGATCGAGCAGGCGCTGATAATGGGTAATGACCAACACAGCGCGGTCCGGCGAGCGAAGCGAATTGACGCCATCGGACACGATCTTCAATGCATCGATATCGAGGCCGCTATCCGTCTCGTCGAGAATGCAAAGCTTCGGTTCCAAAAGCTTCATCTGCAATATTTCCGCCCGCTTCTTCTCACCGCCTGAAAAGCCGACGTTCAGCGGACGCTTGAGCATATTGAAATCAATCTCCAGCGATGCTGCAGCTTCCTTCACGGTGCGGATGAAGTCGGCAATCTTCATATCTTCTTCGCCACGCGCCTTGCGCTGCGAGTTCATCGCCACCTTCAAGAATTCAAGTGTAGCAACACCCGGTATTTCCATCGGGTACTGGAAGGCGAGGAAAATACCCTTCGAGGCGCGCTCTGCCGGGTCCATCTCAAGGATGCTCTCGCCGTTGTAAAGGATCTCGCCTTCGGTCACTTCATAGTCCGTGCGCCCGGCGAGAATATACGACAGCGTCGATTTACCGGAGCCGTTGGGACCCATGATAGCGGCAACTTCACCGGCCTTGACAGAAAGGTTCAGGCCCCGGATGATTTCTGTTTCAGTCCCAGCAATGCGGGCGTGGAGATTGCGAATTTCAAGCATCGTGTTTTCCGTTCAATTCATAACTTCGGAACTAAAGCCCGAAAAGTGATTTCAAATACGGCAGCAATCCAGCGGCAAACAGTCCGACAAAAATGCCGAATACGCCTCGTATCACGCGAGATTTTCCCTGCGGCGCGACAGCAGCCAAGGTGCCGCAGACGGCGGCGTAAAAAACGAGGTTGACCGGATCCATCACCCCACGCTCCCCTCAAGCGAAATGCCGATGAGCTTCTGGGCCTCAACAGCAAATTCCATCGGCAGTTCCTGAATGACTTCCTTGACGAAGCCGTTGACGATCAGCGCGATCGCTTCTTCTTGAGGAATGCCGCGCTGCATGACGTAAAACAGCTGGTCTTCGGAAATCTTTGAAGTGGTAGCCTCGTGTTCGAACTGCGCCGTGGCATTCTTGGCTTCGATATAGGGCACAGTATGCGCGCCGCAATTGTTGCCGATCAGCAGCGAGTCACACTGGGTGAAGTTGCGGGCATTCTCGGCTTTGCGATGGGCAGAAACCTGACCGCGGTAAGTGTTGTTGGAGTGGCCTGCGGAAATACCCTTTGAAATGATACGGCTCGACGTGTTCTTGCCGAGGTGGATCATCTTCGTACCAGAGTCGATCTGCTGGCGTCCATTGGACACCGCAATCGAATAGAACTCGCCGCGTGACCCATCGCCGCGCAGGATACAACTGGGGTATTTCCAGGTGATCGCCGATCCCGTTTCAACTTGCGTCCAGGAAATTTTCGAGTTCCGGCCGCGGCAATCGCCCCGCTTGGTAACAAAGTTATAGATGCCCCCCTTGCCGTCCTTGTCGCCGGGATACCAGTTCTGGACGGTGGAGTACTTGATTTCGGCATCATCGAGCGCAATCAGAACTTCCCCTAT
>JANMEX010000356.1:0-1929 GCA_031377485.1 Phyllobacteriaceae bacterium | reverse complement strand
GTAGGGGCGACAAGTGTGGTGATAACTGCGGCGGGCACAGCATTCAGCGCTGCCTCAACGCGCGGATTAAGCGTCCCCAATCGCGACAGAACCAGATGTCCGCCAAGTCGTGTCATGTAATTGAGCACAGCGCTGGCGATGATGATAATGTAGATTTCGCTCATGCCTTTTCCTCTGTGCGCGTAAAGACCGCGGCAAATATCACGCCCGCGATTGCACCCACCGAAACATGCCAAGGCGACCCGACAGTCTTCAAGGCGACAACCGAGGCAATGGCCGAAACCGCCACCACCGGCAGCCACAGTGCCCGCCTGCGAAAGCTCATCACCATGCCGAAAAAATACAGAGGCAGCAGAAAATCTATCCCCGCCGCCTCTGGGTGCGGTATAAGTTTGCCGAACATGGCTCCGAGTACAGATTCAATATTCCACATCACATAGACCGGCAGCGCCAGCCCCATATACCAAGCGAAGCTGACATGCCCTTCCCGTTCTACCTGCCGCTCGGCCTCAACGAATTGCGGGTCAATGAGAAAGAAGAATCCAACCACTTGTTGAAAAAGGGAGAAGTGACCGATCCGCCGCCCGATTGCGGCCGAGTAAAGCACGTGCCGGACGTTCACGATAAAAATCGACAAGATAACAATCCAAGGCGCAGCTTGATGACGGAACAGATCAATGCCGACGAGTTGAGAAGCGCCAGCATAAATCGTCAGGCTCATCAAAGATGCTTGCCAAACCGTCAGCCCCTGATCAACGGCAATTGCCCCGTACAGCAAGCCGAACGGAGCAGTGGATATAAGGATCGGGATGGACCGGCGAGCGCCGGCGAGGAATTGGGATGATGACAAGGATTCGTTTCCGGTAGAGACGCACAATACAGGGTCTTTATGCAAAAGTCCGATTATGAAATATCATCGGACACGGAAATGATTTGATGGATTAGCCAAATTTATAAAGGCCCAAACCAATCCCAACAGCGCCAAGTCCGGCATAAAAAACCAGGGCGCTGACAATGTAAGCTGCGGCAACCTTGATGATGGAGAAAATGGACTTGGCCCTAAAAAACTGAATGAAGGAAATGAGAACGTAGACATAGCGGATACTGATGCTCAAAGTCGTGATCCACGCGCTTCGCATTGACCAGAAGAGCAATGAAAATATTCCGCTGATTACAAAACACTGGGCCAGCAAGAACATATTCAATGTCACCAATTCCCAAAGTGTGTTCCCGTGTTTTGAGAAGAAAACAAATCGAAACAGCAAGGCAACAATAAGTGCTTGAAAAACCTGAATATAAACAAGGTTTGAAAAAAGTGCGTGACATATGGCACTCGCATCAGCATCGCATGCCAAATCACCCGCAAGGCTATGCGCCCACAGTGCAAATGCTGCAGTCAATGTCAGATAAGCAACCGGCTTGATGAGGGTATCTCGATCTTCAGCCAAATATCTGCGGATAGTGGATCCGGGAGCTATAAATAGACCGGCAAGTGTCTGACGGAATCCCTTTCGCAGCCATCCAGCGACAAATCCATCCACGACATCTTTGTTTGTAATCGGAGAAAGGATAAGCCGCTTTCCGCAATCGGGGCAAAAAGTGCCTCCCAGCGTGTGACGACATTTTGGCACTGGATCTAAAATCCTGGTTTTGATGATTTCAATCAGGGGCATCCAGAAGTCCCCACTTTAACAGAGGCATCGCTCGTTTTACGAAGTCCACGCAATCATCGATCAATTTGGGAGAAGTTATCCGTGCCGGATCGATGTCTTCGCGAGTATAGAAATGCTTGAGCTTGACGGCCTGCATGAGGTCTGGCTCACTTGTCCCTTCGAATTCCTTCGGCATCCGCTTCAGCGCGCCTTCAGTCCGAAGCTCAAGCCCACTTTTAGCAAGTGCGCCCGTCATGGCGCGAAAAGTATCCGGATA
>JANMEX010000296.1:0-7984 GCA_031377485.1 Phyllobacteriaceae bacterium | reverse complement strand
AAAGCGCTGAGCCAGCCGCCGCCCGGCGGTTGCGCCCCTTGAGCGCCTCATCCACCGACAGTCGCTGCGGCTCCAGAATGGTAACTTTCACCTTCGGAAACAGCGTCTTCTTTACATGCAACGACGACAGGCGCGAAAAGAAAGAGCGTTCCAGGCCTTCAATCCGGATAGGCACCACCATCGAGCCGGTCTTGTCCGCCACCATGGCCGCGCCATCATAGACCTTCATCAGGCCGCCTGTCACCGTGATACGGCCTTCAGGGAAAATGACCAGCGGATCGCCGCCTTGCACCACCTTGATCAGCGTGCGCGTTGCCATCGGCTTTGCCGGATTGAGCGGCAGGGCGCGGGTCAGCTTGAGGAATGGTTTTACCCACCACGCCTGCGCAATAGAATAGTCGATGGCAAACACCGGCTCTTCATCAGTGAGCGTCAGCGCCAGCGGGCCATCAAGAAACGACACATGGTTCAGCGCCAAAATCGGTGCCTTGCCCGCAAGTTTCAGATTTTCCAGCCCTTCAACTTCCAACCGGTGGAAGGCACGAAAAAGAATCGACACAAAGTCACGAAACGCGTTGGTCGGCAGATTGCGCAGCATCAGATAGGAGACGCCAAGGCTCAAGATGGCCATGCCAAACACGATCTGCGCCGTCGTTGCTCCTGCCGCTTGGACGGCGGCCACCAGCCCGCCGCCAAATGTCATGAACGCTGCCGAGATGATGTTGACCGCAGCCACCACGCGGGCTCGCCGCTCCTCCGGCGCCCAAGCCTGCACGGCTGCAAATGTTGGCACCACGATGAATGAACCCGCGATGGCAAGACCGGCAAGATCAAACGCGACGCGCAGCGTGTTGTCACCGGCAAAGAACGCGACAAGCGTTTGCGCTTGTGCATTGGAAGTCATTCCCGAGACGCTGAAAGCAAGATCAAGCCCGAACAAGGCAACAAAAAATGTGCCAACCGGAGCTGGAAGCAAAACGATGCGCCCTTGAGACATCCAGGCGGCAATGGCCGATCCCAAAGCAACGGAGACTGCAAACACACCAAGATAGGCTGTCACCGCAATCTCCGAGCCGCCAAGCGCGTCCTTCACCATTGTCGGCAGGATCGACATGGTGATCGCGCCGGTCAGCCAGAACCAGCCGACCATGAGACTGGCTACCCATATGCGCCGGTCGGCCTTCAGTTCGCGAACCATAGTCCAGGTCGAGCGGAAGACATTGCTGTCAATGATAAGCGTCGGATCGGCTGCATGGGTGGATGGGATGAAACGGCTCATGAAATAACAAGCGAGCGCCATGCCCATGATCATCGGGCCAAGCACCCAGACATTGACGCCGCCGGATGAAGAAATGCCGCCGACAATCGTGCCGCCAAGGATCGCCGCAAAGGTCGCGCCTTCAATCCATGCGTTGGCGCCGGGCAGTTCCTTCTTTTCAAGATGGTCGGGCAGAATCCCGTATTTGATCGGCCCGAACAGCGCCGAAATTGTACCGAATATAAAAAGCGATGCCATCAAGACAGGGATCGAATGCAGCGCAAGACCAAGCACTGCGACAGCCGCGCCGCCAATTTCCGCAAGCTTCAGACGCTGCGCGATCATCGCCTTGTCAAACCGGTCGGCCAGTTGACCGCCAAGTGCTGACAGTATGAGAAATGGCGCCATGAACACGGCGCCCGCAAGGGTTACCAGCGCACCGGCTTCCTTTTCGGCGAGTGAGAACAGGATCAGAAAAACCAGAGTGTTCTTCAGAAAATTGTCATTGAACGCCGACAGAAACTGCGTCCAGAACAGCGGCGCAAAGCGGCGCGATGTCATCAGATGATTCGTCATGAATTTCCCCTTAAGGCCTTGTCCGCATGCAACCATTAGCGTGTTAACTTCAGGTTGCATGGGGCCAGGCGTCTTGGTTGTTTGCTTAATGGCGCGTTACAACGAGCCGGTCCGGTGAACGTCCATCAACAATTTTTCGGTTTTGGCGTCCTCGATCTTGTTGATCATCCGCTTGGATTCTTCGACATCGCGCAACGTCTTGGTGATGGTGATGGAGGTGTGCACCAGCATGATTGCCGCCATGGCGTAAAAGCCCTTGGCGGCAAAGCTTGCCTCCATGAAGAAGATACCGCCTGCCATCATCGCGGCGGCAAGAGTGAATGAGCCAGCAGTAAAAAGTGTCCAGGCGTCTGAGTGCTTCGGAGTGTAGGACTGGTTGTTCATGATGAATTCCCTTCAGTTTGGATGATTGATTATTCAGGCTTTGCCGCTTGCGCTGTCAGGCGGGCCAGCACAGCATCGGCGGTGGATTTCAGCGGCATCCCGCATCCTGCTTCTGCCAGCCGCTCGGAAACGCTCGCCGGGTTGTTGGTCAGGTCCAACTGTTCCATTGCCGCCGCCGTCAATTCCATGTGCTTTTGCCGGTCGCGCAGGCGCGCAAGTGTCGCCTCCGCATCTTTCAGTGTTGAAAGTCCGGAGCCCGGCACTGTCTCGCGCAGCCGTCGGGTTTTCTCGGCTGCACTGGCAAGGCGCTGCCCGCGCTCGATTTCCCGCAAGCGCATCTCTGAAACCCGCACCACGCGCTTCAGCCGTTCGATCTCATTGGCAAATGTCCGCTGCGCTTCCAGTGACGCGTCACGCTCAGCCTCAAGACAGGCAATGCTTTCGGCAGCATCGCGGGCAAGTTCGCTCTTGCCTTGCTCAATCGCCGCGATGGTGCGTGTTTCAAGATCGGCGATCCGCTCGATCATGCGCTTGCAATGCGAAATCTCCTGCTCGTTCTGTGCCATGGCAATCGCCACCGCACGGCGCGCGGCATTCACCGCTTCGGCGCAATCGCGAATTTGCTGGCGCAAGATCACCAGCGCATTTCCATCAAGCACCGTTTCGGCAGTGTCAAAGCTGCGCCCGCGGACAAGTGCAAAAAACTGTTTGAACATCAACGTTTCTCCCTTTATGAACATTGTTCACAAACGAAACGTACCAGAAAATGAACAGTGTTCAAGAACTATTTTGAACACTGTTCATAAAAATGGGAGCCAAGGTTAATGACCGCAAAACGTGAAGCCAAACGCGAAGATCTGCGCACTCGCCTGATCGACGCTGCCGAAGCCCGGATCAAGCACACTGGTCTGTTAAATCTGCGCGCTCGCGATGTCACAACCGATGCAGGTTGCGCACTTGGCGGTCTTTACACTGCATTCAGTGATCTCGATGCGCTGGTGGTGGATGTCAACACACAGACGCTCAAGCGGCTGGATGCGATCATGTCCGGCGCGGTTGCCAACGAACCTGACCCCGGCCGCCAGATGAAAATCCTCGGTGCAACCTATCTCGGTTTTGCCCGGGACAATCCGCGCCTTTGGCGGGCGCTCTTCGAGCATGTGCTGCCGGAGGGCAGGGTGCTCCCGGATTGGCATGTCGCTGCGCAGGCCGCGCTCCTCACCCACATCATCAAGCCACTGCGAAATCTACAGCCGGATTTTGACGAACAAACCTTGATCATCCGCGCCCGCACCCTGTTCGCCGCCGTGCACGGCATCGTCTCGATCAGCCTGGAAAACCGCTTCACAGGCATTCCCAATGAAACACTGGACGATGAGCTCGACCGCTTCATCGGCCTGCTTCTCGCCGGCCTTCGCCATTTTTGAATTTGTCGGGGTCAAAGCTTCGGGCTGGACAACGCGCCAGGTTGCAAATCCCGCTCTTTCTGCAATCAGTCCTTCAGTGAGCGACGAGGTTTGACCACCTCGTCAGGCTCCCGCCCTGCCCTTGCCTTGTAAACCCGAAATTTCCATCCAAATGCCAGCGCCCCGCCACGCACCAAAAAGGCGATGATCACACCGCCGACTGCCGCCGCACCTTCAGGTGTTCCCGCCTCACTCATCACCACATAAACTGCCGCGCCTGAAAGCGCCGCTGTCACATAAATTTCCGGCCGCAGCAGCACCGACGGCTCTCCCGCCACAATATCGCGCAAAATGCCGCCAAATGTTGCCGTCATCACCCCGGTCACCACCGCAATCAAAGGCGGCACGCCAAGCGCCAGCCCCTTGGCCGCGCCGATGACGCAATAGGCCGCAAGGCCAATCGCATCGAGCCAAAGCAAAACGATGTAGCGAGACCAGACCAGATGCGCGCTAAAATAAGTCAGCACCGCTGTTGCAGTCGCAACAGTCAGATAGCCGGGCTGATTGACCCAAAACACCGGCGTCGCCCCAAGGATTAAGTCCCGCACCGTCCCGCCGCCAACCCCGGTCAAGATCGCCAGAAACACAAACCCGATAATATCCAGCTGCTTGCGAGAAGCCGCAAGCGCCCCGGTGGCAGCAAACACGGCAACGCCGCAGTAATCGAGGAATTGGAGTAGGGTCATGGTGAAACCGATGACACGAAGTCGCATCCGATTCAATCGGAGTCGCGGCGACACCTCAGGCCAGATCTTGGCTTGACATCAGATTCATCTTCACGCGGATATGCCAAAATTATTTCGGTTCCGAATCGGATGAGAAAATCCCGCCATCTGGCCAAAAAAAGGCGGCTCTTCACCGCCCCTTTGATCACATCTTGAAATTTACCCGATCATCCTGTCCGCAGCTTTGAAAAACTTCCGCGCCAGCGCCACGATCTGCCCGTCGGTCGGGTGGTCTGCCGGTTCCACCGCAATAATCCGGTCTGCCAGCGTATGGTCGTGATGCTTCACATGCTTGGCGAGCTCTTCCTTGGCCGAACCCGGCCCGATGATCAGCCATTCCTGCGCAGCTTTCAGAGAATCGACCACTGTATGCAGCCATTTCTCGTCAATCGGCGTGCGACCGCCGTCCACGGTTCCAGCGTGCTTGTGCGCCTGATCAAACTGTTTGGATGTGTTCAGAGTGATTTCGTCTGCATTATCACGCGTCAGGAAAAAAACTTTGGCCTCGCGGTGATCAATCCAGACAACGGCATGTTGTGTGTCTGCGTGTTGGTTTGACATGGGTGGGCTCCTTCGATGCGGCGGCCGTTTTGGCGCGGCAAATATCTAATGTTGTAAACGAAGTTTAGATCAGAAAGGTTCCGCCTGGCTTGATGCGCATCAATGGCTTTGCCCCCATTCGCAATTTCGCCAAAATCTGGCCGCTCTCACCCGGAATATGGCCGTTTAGCGGCTGAAAAAGCCCGAAAAACTATAAATCTTTGTAAATTGCGACATGGCTGTGTCAGGCGTATCCGTTCATTCCGAGGCTGGGTTGTGCCGGCGGCGAGCAAAGTTCACCGCGACGCGACACACCCTGAAGTCTCGAACTTTAGGACATTATGTCCGCAAATTGGAGTAGTCGCCATGCGCGCTGTTCTTTCTTCCGCAGCCATCGCTGCCTTTCTCGCAACCTCGTCAATCGCCTTTGCCGCATCCCCGCACGACATTGGCGCCATCAAGTCGCTCGACCAGAAGGCCAATGCAATCACATTGGCTGACGGTAAGACCTACACCCTGCCCAAGGGTTTCAAGGACGCGAGCCTGAAGGTCGGCGAAAAGGTTGACGTGAGCTATGTCAAAACCGGCAACAAGCTCGAAGCCACTGCCGTCACAATGGTCAAGTAAGCACACCCCTTGACCCGACATGAAAGGCGGGCGCCGCAATGGCCCCGCCTTTTTATTGCTTATTCGCTGGTCGGCTCAACCAGCTTGGGTCCGCCCTTGGCAACACCCACCATCGCCGGGCGCAAGACACGATCGGCAATCACATAGCCATCCTGCACCACCTGCACCACCGTGTTGTTGGGCACTTCAGGGTTCGGCACTTCAAACATTGCCTGATGGAAATTCGGATCAAACTTCTGTCCTTCCGGCTCAAGCTTGCGCACGCCATGGCGTTCAAGCGCGGTCAACAGCGAGCGTTCCGTCAATTCCACCCCCTCGACAAATGCCAACACGCCGGGATCCGCCGCAGCCCGCGATTCATGCGGAATGAGCGAATGCGCCCGGTTCAAATTGTCGGCGATCGCCAGCATGTCACGGGCAAAGTTGGTCACCGCATACGTCTTGGCATCGCGCACATCACGCGCCGTGCGGTTGCGCAAATTCTCCATTTCGGCAGCAGAACGCAGCACGCGGTCTTTCAGCTCGGCATTTTCCGAAATCAGCATTTCCATCGCCTTGGCGATTTTCTTCTGCTCGGACGGTTCAAGCTCCACCACCGGCTCCGCGCCGGTTTCCGGATCAAGACCGGCAGCTTCGAGGATTTCGTCTGCAGACATCTGGTTCTTGTCGCTCATCGAGGGACTATCCAATCAAAAGGGGTCGGTAAGGGTTGACCGGCATATCGAGGTTCGGGGGCGAAAAATCAAGGGAAAACGATTTGCGCAGCAATGAAGCTCTGCGTCAAATCCCCAGATCACTGTCCGAATCCAGTCGCTTCACCAGAATTTTATCCACGCGGCGTCCGTCAAGATCGAGCACTTCAAAGCGGAACCCGAGCGCCTCGGTGACTTCGCCCGTCTGCGGCAAATGCCGCATCAGGTCAATCACCAGACCCGCTGCCGTCTCATAGCTTCGCTTGTCCGTCAGCTTCAGCCCGACAAGTTCCGCCATTTCATCCACCGGCATCCAGCCTGCGATCAGCCAGGAACCATCCTCGCGTTTGACCGCCTCCGGCTCGCTCTTGTCCTCATCCGACTGGAAGGAACCCGCAATCGCATCAAGAATGTCTGCAGGCGTGACGATGCCTTCAAAATGCCCGTACTCGTCATGCACCAGCGCCATCGGCACATCCGAGTTGCGCAGCGTCTGCAAAACATCCAGCGCCTCGGAAATATCGGGCACTGACGGGGCCTGACGGATAAAATCGCGGATTTTCAGCGGCTTCTTCTTGATCAGCGGCTGCAACAGTTCACGCACCTGAATGACGCCGATGATGTTGTCCGGTGTGCCTTCGCCAGCCGGCATGCGCGAATGCTCGGCATTTTCCAGAAACGCCCAGATTTCCTTTTCGTCCAGCGTCACATCCAGCCAGTCAATCTCGCCGCGCGGCGTCATCACCGCCCGCACGGCGCGTTCGCCAAGCCTGAGAACACCGGCAATCATCGCCCGCTCGTCTGCTTCGATGACGCCCGAGGTATGCGCTTCCGCCACCAGCGATTTGATCTCTTCTTCGGTCACCGCATTGTCCGGCGCGGTGTTCAGCCCGAACAGCTTGAATATCACCCTTGTCGATACATCCAGAAACCAGACCACCGGTCCGCCAAGCCTGGATATCACCAGCATCACCGGCGCGGTGGCGCAGGCGATCCCTTCAGCATTGCGGAGCGCCAGCTGTTTTGGCACCAGTTCACCGATCACCACCGACAGATAGGTGATGCCTGAAATCACCAGCCCATAGCCGACAATCGGCGCAAAATGGTCCGACATGCCCTGCACCAACAGCCAGTCACCGACAATCTTGCCCAGCGCCGCGCCGGAAAAGGCGCCCGCCAGAATGCCGATCAGCGTGATGCCGACCTGCGTGGTCGAGAGCAGCCGTCCAGGATTTTCCGAGAGCGCAAGCGCCGTCGCTGCCCCACGCACACCATCATCCACCATGGTTTTAAGCCTGGTGCGGCGTGCCGAAACAATCGCAAGTTCGGAAAGGGCAAACACCCCGTTAAGGGCGATAAGAAGCAGAGCGACTAAAAGTTCTGTCAAACATGGGGCCGCGCGTGTTCCAGCGTCGGTCCTTCAATTGCGGTTGGTCTTAAAATGCGGCTTTCAATCCCAAAGGTCAACGGACAAGTTTCGAAACCAGTTGCGCAGTATAATCCACCATCGGAACGATTCGCCCGTAATTGAGCCGCGTCGGCCCGATCACGCCGACAGCGCCGACAATCCGCTCATTGACATGGCGGAGGCGGGGTCGGGGGTGCGTATTTTCATCGGCTCGGAGAACCGGCTGTTTTCACTTTCGGGCTCTTCGGTGGTGGTCGCGCCATTCCGCGATGCCAATGAGCGGATTGTCGGCGCTGTCGGCGTGATCG
>JANMEX010000288.1:0-3975 GCA_031377485.1 Phyllobacteriaceae bacterium | reverse complement strand
CAAACGTTGCAGCGCCATCTGTACTGCCAAATTGCATTGTGCACGATTTCACCCAAGTTCATGGTCACTAAGCTTATGGCCGGTATGCTGCCCCCCATGGATAGCGACCAACTTTCACAGACTTTATGGGTTGGAGCGACTTCACATCGATAAATGTCACATCGCCGGAAACGCCATTGGTGGTCACCAGAAGGCTTTCATCTTTGTTGAATGCAAGATGCCAGGTACGGCGGCCCACCAACATGTAGGAAAGCACCTCGAAGGTCTTTGCATCCACAACGGCCACATGATTGGACGGTCCAAGCGCAATAAATCCATATTTGCCGTCGGACGAAAGTTTGATTCCGACCGGTTGGATCGTGTCCTTGTTGACGCCCTTGATTTTGAAAGAGATTTTGTTTTTTTCCGTCTGGTCAGCCGTATTGAATACGGTAACAGTTCCCCCGATTTCCGAACTGACCCAAAGTTCGGAGCCATCCTTGTTGAATTCGGCAAAGCGGGGCCGCTGATCAACCAATGTGTTGCCAAATATCTCGTGGGTCGCGGTATTGATCCAGTGCGCCATGTTGGTGGTTTCTGAAGTCGTAACCGCAGTTTTTCCATCGGGCGAAATCGCCATCCCTTCCGGTTCGATGCCGACATCAACTTGGGCCACCACTTTACGTTCAACAACATCCACGATCGTCGTAACGGCATCATTTTCATTGGCGATGTAGAGATGGCGGTTATCGGGATGTAGCGCGAACTGCTCCGGATCTTCGCCGGAAGGCAATTCATGCAACACCTTGCCGGTGTTCGCATCGATCACCTGGACTGTATCGGAATCGGACGCACATAGAAAAACAACGGAATAATCCTTGGAAAAGACTATTCCGCGCGGTCGCTTTCCAACTGCGATGGTGCGCGTCACCTCGATCGTTGCTTCGTCTATGATGCTGACAGTGTTGTCTTTCTCATCGCTGATCCAGAACTCACCGGCAACACATGTATTGGTCGCCGCCAAAAATATCGAGACTATCAAGGCTTTCAACGTTCATCCTCCGAATTGCGTGCAGGCCGTCTCCGGCTTGTCTAGGCCCAGCGTGTCCAGCGGGGTGCGCTCATGCAAAAAGCCCTCAATCGGCGCCAGTGCAGCCAAGGCGCGTGGATGGCTGAGCGGAATTGGTTGCCGCATCTGGCCATTCCAATCACGAAAAGTGAGGGGCACTCCTTTGAACGCGGCAAGTTTGAATTCGGCCGACAACATGTATTCACGAACTGATTTCGGATCAGCTTTGTTGAGTCTGGTTATAGCTTCAGCAATCGCCCGCCCACCGACCCAGGCTGCGTAATCAATGGAAGACATACCGCGCCCGGCCATGCCTCGGAACCGGTTCTGCAACTGAACCGCGCCATTGGCTTCCACTGATTGGCTCCATCCTGACGGTACCAATCCCTCGCTGCCAGCGACCGGCCGCGGCAACCATGTATTGTAGAGTATGTATCGACCAAAATCGCCGATGTCGTCTGCAACGATCAGTAAATCATAGTCGTCAAAGTCCTGGGTAAATAAGGGCACTTCCTGTGCAGCGTTGCGACGCATGTCGGAATTGAATGACCATTCTTTTGTTCCA
Source organism: Phyllobacteriaceae bacterium (assembly GCA_031377485.1). GTDB lineage: Bacteria > Pseudomonadota > Alphaproteobacteria > Rhizobiales > Rhizobiaceae > JANMEX01. The sequence goes on along the minus strand of JANMEX010000288.1, from coordinate 2,362 downwards.
ACGATTGATAGTCCGAATTTCGTGGCCGATTTTTCCAACGCTGCGCGAAATGCTTTGTCCCCAGCCATCACACCTGAAACCAGCGCCCAACGGGTCCATTTTTTATAAAGCGCAAACTGCGCAAGCGCATCGGCGATCATGTCCCTTGACGGCAATGTATGAAGAACATTTGCCCGGCAATCACCATCGCGCAGTTCAACTTCTGCCGAGCCAGCATTGATTATGAGCGCGTCCGCTGCTTCGGGCAAATCTGCGACTTTAAGCAAATCTGCTGCCGGAGCATTGATAACGACAAGCTTTGTTTTTGCTAACAACACAATCGCCGCGGCGAGGAAATCGCCCGTCTCGCTGACCACCGACTCTTCCAGCCTGTAGCTGTGATCGAGAAACCGGCCTGTGGTCGCATTGTCCTTTATGGCAAGATGCACTCCCGCCAACCCTTCGTCATTGGGTGCTTCCTCAAGATTATAGAGAATGGGTGGAACTGGCGTTTTCTTCTCCAAATAGCCGATTACGACGTCAATTTGTGCAAAACAGGTCTGAATTCCTGTGAAATACACCAACAACGCCGCAACAAATGCACGCGCTCGAAATTGCATGCTCGCCTCCTGTCCTCCGTTCCGGACGCTATTGGCGCAGCTGTGGACATGCAAGGTGATCGCCTGTGTGCTTTAGTACCAATGCAGACCTCTGGTTCATCGGATATCAATCTCCCCAATGTTTTCTTGGGAGGAAGACCGCATGAATAAGAAGCTTGCAGGCATTTCAGTGTTCGCTGCAACGATCGTTGCATCTATTCTTTTCAGTCCGGCCCGCGTCAATGCGCACGGCGATGTGACGCCGCAGCCGGTGGATACGACTGGATTGCCTGAACTTGGTGAAGAGTGGCTCGAGGAAAACCCGTGGCGCGATCCGTCATCTCCCGAGTGGAAGTTGGCGGTCGAAAAAGGAGCGTCTGGATTTAATCAAAATTGCGCGCGTTGCCATGGCCTTGAGGCCGTTTCCGGCGGTACCGCGCCAGACCTTCGCTTTCTTGAAGCCAATGCCGAAGGAGATGCTTGGTTCAAGGAGCGGTTCACACTCGGCTATGCCCAGGGTGGCGTCACCAAGATGCCAGCCTTTGGTGAGTTGTTGGGCCAGAAAGCCGGGTGGGCAATTCGCACCTACATTGAAACCCGGCCCGACGAAGGGGCGCTCGATGACTTCCAGGATGAATTGCAGGTCGCAAAGTCGCAACTTGCGGATTATCTGGCCTCAGGCAAGTCGCCGAAGGACCACGAAACCGAGTTGGCGACACTGAAAGTGCGAATGACAGATATTGCCGGCAAATTGAAAACAGGCTCTGGCGCGCCAGTCGCCGATTCTGTTGCCTCCCGTGCAGCGGCGCTGCTTGATGGTTCACCCGAGGGGCTTAAGAAAGCGGAAGAAGCTTTGACCATCGGTTTGTCGGCAGCAAAATGACGCGAAAGTTATCTGCACTTGCTTTTGGGATTTGTCTGGCCGGGTTTGCCTCGTTCGCACAGGCGGAAAATTGCGCCAACGTCAAATCCGGTATTGGCGCCAATCCAAAACCGCAAAATGCAAACCGCGACATCGTCGGCCAAGATCTCGATGAAATCCGGGAGCGTGGTTTCATCGAGATCGGCGCCTATTCCGACTTTGCACCTTGGTCCTTTGTCAAAGACGGAAAGATCGTCGGCGTAGATATCGAAATCGGCAAACTCATCGCAACAGAACTGGGTGTGGAAGCCCGCTTCAATCTGCTTGCGGCAGATGAAAATGTCGACGCGGATTTGCGCAACATGGTCATTCGCGGACCAGTTGTTGGCGGTAAAGTCTCAAATCTCATGATGCATGTGCCATACAGTTTTGAGTTCCAATGTCGCAATGAAGCGGTGGTCATGACCGGGTTGTACCATCAGGAACAGATCGCAATAGCCTATCGCAAAGACGCGTACGCGGACGGCAAACTGCCAGTTCCGGCGTATTTCCGTTACGATGCGGTGGGCGTGGAAAATGACTCGTTGGCTGACTTTTATCTAACATCGCTGAACAACGGAATGCTGCTTCCGATGATCACCCACTATCCCACTATTGAGGTTGCTGTCGATGGAATGAAGAAGGCGGATGTGAAAGCAGTCATGGGCCAACTCAGCCAACTCGAGTTCCTCAAAGACGACACGATCGGTGTTCACACACCGCCAATGGCAGGACTTGCAACCGGCAAGTGGCCGATCGGTATTGCTGTGCGCTTCAATTGGCGGTCACTAGGCTACGCTGTCGATGATGCAATCACAGCCGGACTCAAAGATGGCCGTATCGATGCGATATTCAAGCAGTTCGGGTTGAGCCATACACTTCC
>JANMEX010000244.1:0-3106 GCA_031377485.1 Phyllobacteriaceae bacterium | reverse complement strand
TAGGGTTTGCCCCGTGTGTGCAGACCCGCCACCCAGCGCCAGCCGAGCGTATTCGACGCTGCATCACCATCCAGCAAATGCCGGTAAAAGAAATCCGCGCCCAGACGCCACGGCAGGCCCAGCGTGAAAATCCAGATCGAGGCAAACCACATCCGCGCGTGGTTGTGGAGATAGCCGGTGTCGACCAGTTCCTTGGCCCATGCGTCAAAACATTCCAGCCCGGTCTGCCCATTCATCGCCCGGTCCACATCGCGGCGCAGGCGGCGGTCGCGGTCATGGGCGGCCAGATCGGCGTCAAGCCCTGCGCGATAGCTGACCCATACCTGTGGGCGGCGCTCCAGCCAGCCTTTGAAGTAGCCGCGCCAGATCACCTCTTGCACGAATTTCTCGGACTCGTCCGGTCCATGGGTGGCGAGCGCCAAGGCCACCGCGTCTTGTTCCAGCACCAGCCTGCGCCGGACATACGGCGACAGCACCGACACCGCCTTGTGCGCGCCGGGACCATGGTCAGTATTGCGCCCATTGGCATAGCGCCGCCCCATACGAGGGACGAAAGCCGCCATGATCTTTTCGCCCTCCGTGCGGCTGGCAATCCAGTCTGTCATCTGATGCGTCCCATGCTTCTTGGTGCGACAATTGATGCGCGCTGCCGAAATTTCAACGCGGTGCAAGTGTTTCGCGACAATAGGCCTCGATCATCGGGCGCAGAGCGACGCGGGCCCGCAGCTTGGCCGCCATCAGATACATTCCGCCAATCTTGCGATGCAAAAACAGCGTTGCCGCAGGTGGCACATCCTTGAGTGTGCGCTCATTGCCAATGGCAAGGCCCATGTCGCGCAGCCGTTCCAGCAGATCACTGCTGCCAAAGTCAAACAGTCCATCACGGCGCACGGGCGTCATTGCAACAGCGAACATGGATTGGATCAAGGACTGATGGTGCGGGGCAGTGGAGGGGCCAAAATAGCCGATGCGCAGCAAGGCCTCGCGCGTAGCCTGAGCCCCACCGTCCAGTGCCACCCGGGCAAGGGCGCGGAAATCGGCCGCAAGGTCCGGCGCTATGGTCTGCACTGCGCCAAAATCCAGCAGCACGATGCGGTCTGTCGTATGGTCATATCGGTAGTTGGCCAGGTTCGGGTCGGTCTGCATCGCGCCGAACACGAACAATTCGCGCAAGACCAGGTCAATCAGGGCTGTCGCCACCCGGTCACGCAGCGCCTGCGGCGCGTCCACCAGACTGTCCAGCGGGGCGCTGTCGACAAAGGTCATAGCCAGCACCTGCGGCGTACAAAGGGCAGGGTGCAGGTCCGGCAACACGAACATGTCAGACCCCGTGAGCAAGGTCCCGAACCGGGCCAGATTTTGTGCTTCGGCCAGATAGTCAGCCTCGTCATGCAACTGGCGTTTGGCCTCTGTCAACAGCGGCGACAGGTCCATCCCGCGCGGCAACAGCCCCGGCAAGCGCATCAGCGCGGCAATATTGTCGACATCGCTGTCGATACTGGGCCGCACGCCGGGATACTGCACCTTGATCGCAAGTTCTATACCATCCTGCGTCACGGCCTTGTGCACCTGCCCGATGGATGCGGCGGCAAAGGGGCGCATGTCGAACCGGCGGAACTGTTTGTTCCAACCCGCGCCCCATTCTGCATTCAACACGTCCAGCAACTGCTTGGGCGGCATCTGTTTTGCATCATCCCGCAAGCTGGCGAGGATTTGTGTCAGCTGCGGCGGCAAAACGAGGCCCGGGTCCATCGACAGCATCTGCCCCAACTTGAGCGCGGCCCCGCGCATGTGCGACAGCCCTTGGGTCAGCCGCAGCGCATTGGACGGCGTCAGCAACAGATCTGAAAGATCCGGGCGTTGCCCCGTTGCCAAAGCACGCAACCCACCGGCAGCAATACTGCCCGCAATCCCGGCGAAGACGCTGCCCATATGAAACAGCCGCGAAGCCCGGCCAGTGGGCACCGAGGCGGGCTTGTTATCATTGACCTGCGGCAATGCATTCCCTCATATCAGTCCACCGCGCTGGATGTTTGCCGGCGCACCCGGCGCAAGTGCCACCGGTAAATGGCCGGGGCCAAGACAAAATCATAGGCCGCCACAGCAATTGGTTTAACCACGGGTAGGCCCACGACCCTTGCCAGCCAATGATATCTTGGCATTTGAGCCCAAAGCACCAGAAACGCCGGTATCCCTGATGTCAGCGTACCGTCATGCAACACATACAACCGCCGCGCCGCGGTATCAGCATCTAGCCCCCAGTTGCCACATGCATCGGAATTCAGGTTGTCAAACCTGATCGGCAAGCCTTTGGCACCGGCATACTGCGCATAATGCTGTATTTCAAAATTACAGACCGGGCAGTTGGCGTTGTAAAGTACAGATGTTCTGCTGTTTTTCATAATTATCGTCACCTAAGCTTCAACCCATTTATGGCCAGCGGGCGCTTTGTCGCAGAGCCGGTACGCCGGCGGTCCGGTCGTAATGACCAACGCCTCGGCGATGACAGTTGCCTGGCAAGCCAAATATGACCCGTTCGGCGATCCGGTGGCGGTCACAAGTCTCGCCCGTCAATAATCAGCGGCTTCCAGGGCGGTGGTTCCGGAGCGAACGCGGGTTGGCGTACTACTGGCACCGGACTTATGGCCCGATGCTGGGACGTAACGCGCTAGCGGGCCAGTTGAGTTTCGTGGACCGGTCAAGTGTATGGGCTCCCTCGCTACCAACGATTTTGAGTTCCATAAGAAACCTTATGCAAACGGACCTTTGAGGAGTTTTCTCACGACTTCGACCGCACTTGCCAATGAATGAACATCGATATCTTTCCTCGCCTGATAAGGCTCGGCGGCCGTCGAAACCACGATGCGATGTTCGACTTTGAGGTCATCACAAGCAATCGTGAACCCGTGCCCGATTTTCGGTGCGGCAGATCGTTTGATCTCGATACCGATGAATGGATGCCCACCTTTCTCGAAAACAAGGTCCAGTTCAGTGCCGTCTGCAGTGCGGTAGAATGAGGGTGCGCCCGTTTGCCCTGCCGCACCGATTAGATTTTCGACGGCAAATCCCTCCCAACTAGGGCCAACAATCGGATGCCCGAGCAGTT
>JANMEX010000235.1:0-3169 GCA_031377485.1 Phyllobacteriaceae bacterium | reverse complement strand
GGCTGAACGGAGGGCCGGTCACAAGACCGTCAGTTGCGAGTTGCAACAGCCTCCCGTGTCTCCGCTCTCGATCCGTCCACGCGTCCTTTCTTCCCGCCTCAAGCGGTTTTGATCGGTTCGCAGAGGCTTAGCCACTGGCTTTGAATGTCGTGAACAAAACAGAAGAAAGGCATACACATGGCACTTTATGAACACGTGTTTATGGCCCGCCAGGACATTTCCCAGCAGCAGGTCGACGCTCTTGTCGAACAGTTCAAGGGAATCATCGAAGCCGCTGGCGGCTCCGTAGGACGCACTGAAAGCTGGGGCCTGCGTTCGTTGACGTACCGCGTCAACAAGAACCGCAAGGCCTATTACACCCTTATGGACATCACCGCTCCGTCTTCGGCTGTTGCCGAAATGGAACGCCAGCAGGGCATTTCCGAAGACGTTCTGCGCTTCTTCACCATCAAGGTGGACGCGCATGAAACCGGCCCGTCGGCTATGCTTGCCAAGCGCGACCGTGACGATGATCGCGGCAATGACCGTGGCGACCGTTTCGACCGCCCGCGCCGTGATCGTGGCGACCGCCCCGATCGTGGTGACCGTCCGCCGCGCCGTCCGCGCGACGAAGACGCTGAAGTGGGAGCATAATCATGACTGACATCAATCAGATCCCGACCCGCCGGCCATTCCATCGCCGCCGCAAGACCTGCCCGTTCTCCGGCCAGAACTCGCCGAAGATTGACTACAAGGACATCCGTCTTCTGCAGCGCTACATTTCCGAGCGCGGCAAAATCGTTCCGTCCCGCATCACCGCCGTATCGCAGAAGAAGCAGCGTCTTTTGGCCCAGGCCATCAAGCGCGCCCGTTTCCTCGCTTTGCTGCCGTATGTGATTGGCTGATAATATCCGGTCGGGGGCGGTGCGCCGCCCTCACCTCACCTTTGCGGCGGGCGCAAGAGTGAAACGATAAAATCCCGAGTTGGGCCGTCAATACCGACATGCCCTAACTGCAAGACTGCAGGACAGCGAGACCACAGATGAACCGTACCTTGACGCCCGTAATGATAGGAGCCGCTGCCGGCATTGCAGCCGCGCTTTTGTCCGTGGGTTCGGTGGTTCAAACGGTCCTGTCATTCCTGCTTTTCATCCTCTCCGCTTTGCCTTTGATGCTGGCCGGCCTTGGTTGGGGTCCTGTCGCAGGCGGCACCGCTGCTGTTGTGTGCTTTCTTGCGATTTACGTTTTCGCCGGAGAGCCACAGGCCGTCATTATCGCCTTGACGACGGTCATTCCTGCAAGTCTGGTCGCCTATTATGGTGGCATGGCGCGCCTTGAAAATGATCGTCCGGTCGAATGGTATCCGCTTGGCAGCATCCTCTTCACACTCACTGCAACGGTTGCCGGCGGCTTCATTCTTTCCGGTGCTTACATCGACTATCCGGCGATATCCGGCGAATTGTCGGTTGAGTTGGTCAAGCGTATAGCCGAGGCTGATCCTGAATTTGCCAAAGACCCATTGGCAACCATGTCTCTGGCCAATTTGCTGATCAAATCGGTGCCCTTTATTCAACCGTCGAGTTGGTTGCTTGTATTGGTCGCCAATTTCTGGCTGGCATTGCTGATTTCGCGCCGCTCCGGCCTCTTCCGGCGCCCGAAAGACGACTGGCCGACAATGTTGAAAATGCCGGCACGGGCACTGCCACTTTTTGCGATCACCATGGCGGCGACATTCATGTCCGACGGTTGGGAAATGATCGCTTGGTGCATCGCCGGTGCTTTTTCGATGGCTTTTATCATTACCGGTTTTGCAGCTCTTCACCGTGTGTCGCGCGGTCGTCCGTGGCGCGGCACTGCCCTTTGGGTGGCGTATGCGACATCGCTGACGATCGGCCTTCCGGCCATTCTTTTCCTCTTTGCGGGTCTTTATGACACCGCGAAAAAACCCGCTGCCAATGGCGGCGCTTCAACCTAGTGACGAAACGAAAGGACTAACATCATGCAGGTCATTCTACTGGAACGCATCGGCCGCCTCGGCCACATGGGCGACACTGTCAAGGTCAAGGACGGCTACGCCCGCAACTTCCTTTTGCCGCAAGGCAAGGCGCTTCGTGCAAACGCCGCTAACAAACTGCGCTTTGAAGAGCAGCGCGCAACGCTTGAAGTGCGCAACAATGAACGCAAGTCAACTGCTCAGACTGTTGCCGATAGCGTCGATGGAAAGACATTCATTTTCGTACGTTCCGCCGGTGAAACCGGTCAGCTTTACGGTTCCGTTTCGGCTCGCGACGTTGCTGACCTGATCGCAGCTGAGGGCTTTGAGATCAACAAGAACCAGGTTGTCCTCAACACGCCGATCAAGACCATTGGTTTGCATGCAATTTCCCTTCACCTGCATGGAGAAGTCAACGCCTCGGTCACGGTCAACATCGCCCGCACCAAGGAAGAAGCTGAACGTCAGGCAGCCGGCGAAAAGCTCGACACTGCAGACGCCATCTACGGTTCGAACGAAGACGCAGTCGTTCCGGGCGGCATGGAGCATTTCGGCGAAGGCGACGAAATGTAAGATTTGCTGCAAAGCAACAAGATGCCCGGCTCAGCGCCGGGCATTTTTGTTTTGGCCTGTGGATTGCTGTGTTTATCATTCAGACAATTCGAATCAGGCAAAACATGATTGCTTTGGGCAGCGCTTCGGCGCTACCGGTGCCCGAAAGGATCTTTGAATACTCATGGCTGAAGCTGCTCGTAAACTCACTCCGGTGTCCGACCCGCTGTATCGCAGCGCGCCGCACAATGTTGAAGCCGAACAGGCGCTCCTTGGCGCCATTCTCGTCAACAATGATGCCTTCTATCGCGTCTCAGATTTCCTGAAGTCGCAGCATTTTTTCGAGCCGCTTCACCGCAAGATTTACGAAGTGATTGGCGAGTTCATCCGGCTCAACAAGCACGCCAACCCGGTAACGCTGAAAAACTTCCTGCCTTCGGAAGACAAGGTCGGCGAAATGACGGTGGCGCAGTACCTGGCGCGTCTCGCCGCTGAAGCCGTTACGGTCATCAACGCCGAAGACTATGGCCACGCCATTCACGATCTTGCCATCCGCCGCGCGCTGATCACCATCGGCGAGGACATGGTCAACATCGCATTCGACGCGCCGGTGGACATGATCCCGCGCAGCCAAATCGAAGACGC
>JANMEX010000234.1:0-4073 GCA_031377485.1 Phyllobacteriaceae bacterium | reverse complement strand
TCTCTCTTCTTGCGTCTTCGCGCGCTGCGCCACGCGCTCAGCGATCTTCCCCGCCAGGCACGCCGTCTCGCCCGCTGGCAACAGCGGCGCGATGTCCTTCTTCAGCGCAAGGATCAATTCCGTCCGATCCGCATCTCGCCCTTCCGCCCCGGACCGCCACCGGGCTACCGCAAGCGGACGCTTCACGCCGTCGATGACATCCTGCGGGACTGCCATTATTTCGCCCGCGAGGCGATGAACGCGCCGAATACATCTTGATAACACCAGCAGACATTTGAAATAGAAAATCCGGCGGGTTCGTCATCCTCGGCCACCAGGCCTAGGATCCAGCCTGCGCCGAATTTGCCAACACTGGCTGTGCCCGTCACTAAACCGACGCCCCAAACGCTTCTGTCAAATCCAGAATTTTGAGAAAGTCCAATCCACAGGCTGCTGGCCGGGGATCACAAACCTATTGGAATATCTAGGGCGCAACATCACGAAGGGGCGGCAACACTGCCGCCCGAAACTTGTTACAAAGGCTGATAACCAGAACTGCGCTTGCGTGTTTCAGTTTTCATTTGTCCGAGTGTGCGCAGCGATTCTTCGTCCATGCGAAGCAAAACGCCATTGGTGTAGCGTGCAGCCTGACGTGTACGGGCGGCAATCATGGCATCCACGGCCTTGCGGATAAATCCGCGCTTCCCTTTAGTCGCCATTTCATTCGTCCTTCTCGTTGGGCAGCCTCCCACTGCAAAGCAGAGGCTAGAGGTGTTCGTGCATGAGAGCTAGGGCGCAAGTGCATGAGTCCCATGTGTTTTTTGCACATGCGAAGACATAATTGTGCAATGCGGCATAACCAAGACTGATTGATTCCCATTCAGCATTTCGAATTGCGCGGCAAGCTGCCGCCGCATAACTTGCCGTAAAGTCTTGCTCAAAATCCATTTTGACCCGTCAAAGTGGGTTTTCAGTCAGGCTGTCAGCAATTGCCGGAGGCGCACATGTTCCAGACGTATGATTCCACCACCGAAGCCAGCGCGTCGGCAGAACGCGTGGCGGCCCTGCGCAGACTGTTCGATAATTTGGGCATCGATGGATTTCTGGTCCCACGTGTTGATGAACATCAAGGCGAATATGTCGCTCCCCATTCAGAGCGCCTCGCCTGGCTCACTGGTTTCACCGGCTCGTGGGGACAGGCTTTGATCCTGCGACACTCCGCTCATGTTTTCGTTGACGGTCGCTACACGGTTCAAGCCCCGCAACAACTCGATGGCGCCATATTCAAAGTTGAGGATCTCGTCGCCACACCGCCTTCCAAATGGATTCCGGAAAATCTGGCATCGGGTGTACGCATTGGTTTTGACCCTTGGCTCCACACCATCGCAGAAGTCAAATCACTTGAAGCCGCAATGAATAAACTTGGCGGAACGCTGATTGCACTCGAGACCAATCCAATTGACCAGATTTGGCCTGACCAGCCGCAGCCGCCGCTTGCCGAAGTCACCATCCAGCCACTCGACTTCGCCGGAAAACCCGCACGTGAAAAACTGGCGGATATGCGCAAGGCTCTCGTGAAGGCAAAGGCCGATGCAACGGTCCTAACCGATCCTTCCTCGCTCGCCTGGACCTTCAACATCCGTGGCAACGATGTGCCGCATACGCCGATGCCTCTCGGCTTTGCGCTTGTCCGAGCCGAAGGCGATCCCATCGTCTTCCTCGACGAACGCAAACTGCCGATCAAAACCCGCGCCTATCTCACGCAGCTCTGTGAAATTCTTCCGCCGTCAAGCCTGCCAAGCGCCCTGATAGAAATCGCCGTTGGAAAAACCGTCGCGCTTGATCCAACTCTCGCCGCCGAAAAACTACGCCGTCTGGTCATCGATGCGGGAGGCAAAGTCACCGAGGAGCAAGATCCCGCCCGCCTGCCCCGCGCCCGCAAGAACGATGTCGAACGCCAGGGCGCCCGCGCCGCCCATCGCCGCGATGGCGCTGCCATGGCATCTTTTCTCACATGGTATGATGTACAGACACCCGGCTCGCTCGACGAGATTGGTGCCGCCATCAAGCTCGAAGAGTGCCGGGTCGCCGCTGGCGAGGCCAACCAGATGCCGCTGCTCGACGTATCGTTCCCGTCCATTTCATCAACAGGCCCGAATGCCGCGATCAACCACTACCGCGTTTCGACCGCTTCAAACCGCACACTTCAACCGGGCGAATTGTTCCTTCTCGATTCAGGCGGCCAATATCGCGACGGCACCACAGACATCACCCGCACACTCCCCGTCGGAGAGGTCAACAGTGAATACAAGCGCCGCTTCACACTCGTTCTGAAAGGAATGATCGCGATCTCCATGCTCCGTTTTCCCAAAGGCACAAAGGGCAGTGAGATCGACGCTTTCGCCCGCGCCGCCTTGTGGGGCGCCGGTCTCGATTATGCCCACGGCACGGGCCATGGTGTCGGCTCCTACCTGTCCGTCCATGAGGGCCCTCAACGCATTGCCAAAGTCGGAGTCACACCACTTGAACCGGGCATGATCCTTTCCAACGAGCCCGGCTACTACAAGCCAGGGGAATATGGCATCCGCATTGAAAATCTTATCCTCGTCACCGAACCCCATGCTATAAAGGACGGCGACATTGAAATGATGGGATTTGAAACGTTGACCCTTGCTCCCATCGACAAACGCCTCATCCAAACCGACCTGCTGACCCGCTCAGAACTTCAATGGCTCGACGCATATCACGCCCGCGTTCTTGCGGAGATTGGCCCAATGGTCGACAACCAAGCCCGCCAATGGCTGACAATGGCAACAACGCCGTTTGAGGCACTTGCGTGAACCTGAAGCCCTTCCACGCGCTTCTGGCCATCATTGTAACAGCGATTTGGGGGTTCAATTTTGTAGTCATCAAGGTCGGAGTTGCTGAAGTTCCGCCTTTGTTGCTCACGGGATTGCGATTCTTTTTCGCCGCAGTCCCGGCGTGTTTCTTCGTTAAAATGCCAACTGCGCGCTGGGCATGGGTCGTCGGCTATGGCGTCTTCGTCGGGGTATTGCAATTCGGTCTGCTTTTCATATCCATCCATTTGGGCATGAAGGCAGGGCTGGCGTCAGTGGTCATGCAATTGCAAGTCTTCTTCACCATCGGCTTCGCTGCTTTCCTGATCGGCGAGCGGTCCAAACCAGTTCAGATTGCGGGCGCACTCGTGGCGTTTTGCGGAATTGGCGTTATCGCAGCCAGCAGGTGGAATGGACCTGAACTTGTGCCATTGGGCTTGTGCGTCCTCGCTGCGCTCTCATGGGGCATTGCCAACCTCATCGCTAAAATGTCCGGTGAGAAAAATGCCCTGTCTATGATCGTCTGGGCAAGCCTCGCAGCGCCACTGCCTCTGTTCATATTGTCGGCCTTGTTCGAAAATCACACACAAATCGAAGCGACACTACTGCATCCGTCACTGTTGAGTATGGTTTCAATTGCCTTCTTGTCCTGGCCCGCGACGATATTCGGTTTCGGTGTCTGGAGCTTCCTGATGTCGCGTTATCCGACAAATGTCGTGTCTCCATTTGCACTCCTTGTCCCTGTCTTCGGCATTGCATCCGGCGTCCTCCTCCTCGGAGAACCATTTGGCGCCTCGGCAATCGCAGGCAGCGCTTTGGTTTTCAGCGGGCTGATCCTGAATGTTTTCGGTCCGCGTTTGGCGAAGGCCCGGCCGGCCGCACCATAATTCTTCGCCCAAGGTAGGCCTTGCGGCCGGACCTCAATTGTAAGAAGCGTTGCAAATGCATATTTAAAGATCCCATCATGAGACTGACCCTTTTCACCGATTATGCCTTCAGACTTTTGATTAAAGTCGCGGTCACAGAACCTGATCTGGTGACCATTTCCCAAACCGCAGAAAGCTACGGCATCTCGCGCAATCACTTGACCAAAATTGCCAATGAGTTGGTGCGTGGTGGCTATCTGACCGCTGTCCGCGGACGCAGCGGCGGCTTGCGCCTCGCCAAACCGGCAGCGGCAATTAATGTCGGCGAAGTCGTCCGCTTTTGTGAGTCGGATGCACCGCTCGTGGAGTGCTTTGATCGCATCAACAACAA
>JANMEX010000215.1:0-2214 GCA_031377485.1 Phyllobacteriaceae bacterium | reverse complement strand
ATCCTCGGTCACCGCTGCGCCAGTGATCGGAAACGGGCAGACGACAGAGAGGATGTGGCAGGCCGTATGCATCTTCATCAGATTCAAACGGCGCGGCCAATCTATTGAAAGCGTTACGGTTTCACCGATTTGAGGGGCGATTACGCCCTCGTCCACAATATGGACGATTTCATCCTTGGTTTGGCCGGTGATCGTAGCGGCGATACGGGCTGTGGTGCCGTTGGCGCAGGTTATTAAACCGGTGTCCCCCGGCTGGCCGCCGGATGTACCGTAGGCGACGGTTCGGTCAAATAGTAGGCCGCCGCTCTCTGTCATGCCAATGAGTTTTGCTTGGCAAGACGTGAGATAGGCGTCTTCGCGGAACAACAGATCCATCAGGAAACGGCCTCAAACGGCACGTCGAACTGACGCTGGTTTTCCAGCCATTGCGGTGTTGGCAAACCTTTGCTGCGCAGAAAAGCCGGATTGAAAAGTTTGGATTGATAGCGGGTGCCAAAATCGCAGAGGATGGTCACGATCGTATGGCCGGGGCCGAGCTCGCGGGCCAGGCGAATGGCACCGGCAATGTTGACGCCCGAAGAGCCACCAAGGATGAGCCCTTCTTCTTGCACAAGATCAAACACGATTGGCAGCGCTTCCGCGTCGGGCACGTTGAACGAGAAATCCGGCGTGAAGCCATCGAGGTTTGCCGTGATGCGCCCCTGCCCGATGCCTTCAGTGATTGACGAGCTGGTCATTTTCAATTCGCCGGTCGTATAATAGCTGTGAAGTGCCGCGCCATCTGGATCGGCGAGTGCGATTTTCACGTTCGGATTTTTGGTTTTGAGGCCAATGCCAGTGCCAGCCAGAGTTCCGCCCGTGCCGACGGATGCGGCGAAGCCATCCACTTTGCCATCGGTCTGGGTCCAGATTTCTTGCGCTGTTGTCTGGATGTGGCCTTCACGGTTGGCGATGTTGTCGAACTGGTTGGCCCACACCGCGCCGCCAGCTTCCGATTTGGCGAGTTGGGCCGCTAGACGGCCGGACAGCTTTACGTAATTGTTCGGATTTTTGTATGGAACTGCGGGAACTTCAATCAGCTCAGCGCCCATCAGACGAAGAGCGTCCTTCTTTTCCTGGCTCTGCGTATCTGGAATAACGATGACAGTTTTATAGCCGAGCGCCTTGGCAACCAACGTGAGGCCAATGCCGGTGTTTCCTGCCGTGCCTTCAACGATGGTGCCGCCCGGCTTCAGCAGCCCGCGCTTTTCGGCATCACGGATGATGAACAGACCGGCGCGGTCCTTGACTGACTGGCCCGGATTCATAAACTCGGCCTTGCCCAAAATGGTGCAGCCAGTCAGTTCAGACGCCCTCTTGAGCTTTATCAGCGGTGTGTTGCCGATCAGGTCGATCACGGACGTCATTGAAGCTTCCTTGTTTAATGTATTCGAAGGGTAGAAAGCCAGATGCACTTGCGCAAGGCGCTGGACGGCGCGCAAAGCGGCATATAGAGATTTTTTTAGGTGTTTGCCGCAATATGCAGTGAAAATATCCCTCGCTTTGTAATCCGAACGAAAATTCCCCACGTAAAGACATAAGAAGACTTTTGGAGCATGGCCTGAACAATGCATTCGGCAGAAATTGATTCCCTCGATGGTTTGATGGCGCGTTATGTAGCTGGGGCGCTGCCCGAACCCGCAAGAATTCTCGTGGCTGCGCATCTGGTTATAAAGCCTGAGAGGCGTTTGTTTGTTGACGCGCTGGAAAGTGTCGCCGGTGACGCACTTGAGGGCGTCGAACCCACATATCTTGGCAACCGCGATCTGAAGCTTGACGCTATTTTTAACGCGGCGCCCATGAACAATGCAGCAAGGCCGATCAGGACTGATGGCGTGCTCCCATCTGTGCTGCGCGATTTTATCGGGTTCGATGTTGCGGACATCCCGTGGAAGACGAAAATGCCGGGGTACCGCGAATTTTCACTGGGCGAAATCGATGGCTGCGAAGCCAACATGCTGTGGATCAAGGCGGGTCGCAAAATGCCTTCCCACACACATGATGGCTCTGAATTGACGCTTGTCCTTGATGGCGCGTTTCGTGATGCCAATGGACGGTATGGCCGCGGCGATATTTCGATGGCGGATGAGCATATTGATCATCGTCCAATTGCTGAAGATGAGCGCGCCTGCATCTGTTTTGCGGTAACCGACGCGCCGCTGCGCCTGACCGGAT
>JANMEX010000171.1:0-15374 GCA_031377485.1 Phyllobacteriaceae bacterium | reverse complement strand
CCGAGCAGCGGGATGCCGCGCTCCACTGCGCGGCGTAAAAGCGGAATGGCGGTCGCATCGCGCGCCTCGTCAAATGGCTCGTGTGCGATGGAGGGTTCAACTTCATAAAGCTGCGGGTGGACGTTGGTCTTTGAGCCAGTTGCCATCACGCCATCAACTTGATCGAGAATGGAATCGACGTCGATGCGGGCGCCGAAGGCAGGCACAATCAGCGGGATAACACGGGCGACGCCAACTGCTGCTTCAAGATACGTCTGCGGCGCTGCATGCCATGTGTAATTGTCAAAATGGCGGACATCTCCGGTTACGGCGATCAGCGGCTGGCGCATTTTCAAGCATTTCTCTTTGTTGTCATTCACTCCAGTTTTAGCTGTGTGCTTTCAAACGGGCAAGCGCAATAGAAACAAGTCACTCAACCCTTCGCAGTACTTTACACCCTCAGCATGCCATGCAAGTCTTCGCCCATGGCCCGGTCGCAAAGTGGAGTTGCGGGAACCGGAGCCGGAAAAATCCCGGGAGGAACAATCGCATGGATCGTCGTTCATTTATCAAGAATGCGGGAACTATGGGTGTGGGCGCTGCCGCATCCGTCACATTGGCGGCACCGGCCATAGCACAGACTACGCCGAAGATTTCATGGCGCTGCACGTCGTCCTTTCCAAAATCACTCGACACGATTTTTGGCGCGGCTCAGACAATGGCCAAATATGTGAAGGACGCCACAGACGGCAATTTTGACATTCAGGTTTTTGCCGGCGGCGAAATTGTTCCGGCGCTGAAGGCGGTTGATGCGGTCACCGACGGCACGGTTGAAATGTGCCATACGGCTTCATACTATTTCTGGGGCAAGGATCCGACGTTTGCGATCGGCACCGGTATTCCATTTGGTCTCAATGCCCGCCAGAACAATGCCTGGTTCTACTATGGAGGCGGCAATGATCTGATGAACGAGTTTTACGGCGCACAGGGTCTTTATGCGCTGCCATGCGGCAACACCGGCGCGCAGATGGGTGGCTGGTTCCGCAAGGACATCAACACGGTTGCTGATTTGCAAGGTCTCAAGATGCGCATCGGCGGTTTTGCCGGTACCATCCTGACCAAGCTCGGTGTGGTTCCGCAGACCATTGCGGGCGGCGACATCTATCCGGCGCTTGAAAAAGGGACGATTGATGCGACCGAATGGGTCGGGCCTTATGATGATGAAAAGCTTGGCTTCTTCAAGGTTGCCAAGAATTACTATTATCCGGGTTTCTGGGAAGGCGGCTCGGCGCTGCACGCCATGTTCTCGAAGTCCAAGTTTGAAGAATTGCCCGCGAGCTACAAGTCCATTTTGACATCGGCCTGTCAGGCCGCCAATGCCGACATGCTGGCAAGTTATGATCACAAGAACCCGTCGGCACTCAAGCGGCTTGCGGCAGCGGGTGCGCAGTTGAAGCCATTCAGCCCGGAAATTCTAGACGCCTGCTATGGGGCGGCCCTTGCGACCTATGCGGAAATCAACGCTGCCAATCCGGGATTCAAGAAGATTTATGACAATCAGCTTGAATTCAAGAAGGACGCGTATCTGTGGGCGCAGTTCTCGGAATATACCTACGACACGTTCATGATGACACAGCAGCGGAACGGAAAGCTTTAAAGCACCAACTTCTGCAGATCAAAGAAAACCCCGGGACGATGTTCCGGGGTTTTTGCTTGCTGATCGGTGCAGTGGCTCAATTGATCCTTGGTGGCTGGCTGAGATCAACGGCGGGGGCCGGGGCGGCAGGTGCAGCCTGACCGGGAATGGCAGGCGCACCGCCTGGCAATCCGAGCGGGGCGAGGCCCGGCTGGGCAGGGGCTGAAAGTCCGCCTGCAGACGGGGCTTTCAACTCGATGACCGGGGCTGTTGATGGCGTACCTTTGTAGCGCATGATCATCTGCGGGAACATCAGCGCAAGGACGACCATGATTACCTGAATGATCACAAACGGCACAGCACCCCAATAGATTTGCGCTGTGGTGACCGGTTCGGTTCGCTGGCCGGTGATCTTGTCCAGGTACGGAACACGGGCCGCGACAGAGCGCAGGTAAAACAGCGCGAAGCCGAAGGGCGGATGCATGAAGCTGGTTTGCATATTGATCCCGAGCAGGACACCGAACCAGATCAGATCAATGCCGAGCTTGTCGGCGACAGGTGCCAACAGCGGCACGATGATAAAGGCCAGTTCGAAAAAATCGAGGAAGAAGGCCAGCACGAAAACCAGGAGGTTGACGACAATCAGGAAGCCAATCTGCCCGCCGGGCAGGCCGGTCAGCAGATGCTCGACCCACAGATGGCCATTGACGCCATAAAAGGTGAGCGAGAAAACGCGTGCGCCAATGAGGATGAACAGGACAAAGGCAGATAGCCGTGTCGTCGATGCGAGTGCTTGTCTGAGCAAGTCAAAGCTCAGGCGGCGCTTGCCGAGGGCCAGGATCAGCGCGCCCACCGCGCCCATCGCGCCGCCTTCGGTTGGCGTTGCAATGCCAAGGAAGATTGTGCCGAGCACCAGAAAGATCAGCGCCAGCGGCGGCACGAGTACGATGATGACCTGTTGGGTCAGCCGCGAGAGAAGATTGATCCCGAGCGAGCGGTCCAGTGTCGCCAGCGTATAGGCCAACAGCGTGGCGATGGACGCTGCCCAGATCGAGGCATTGTCGCCATGTTCGGGGCGAAGGTACTGCGTGGCGCCCCAGGCGAAAGCAACAACCAATGCAGCCATGATGAAAAGCGATGTGACGCCGGAGCCCAAAGTACGCGCTTCCAAAGGCAGGGCGGGCGCTGATTTGGGGTAAATGATCGTCATGATCAGGACATAGCCGACATAAAGACCGGTTAGCACCAAGCCCGGAACCATCGCGCCGGCATACATGTCGCCGACCGAACGGCCGAGTTGGTCGGCCAGAACGATCAGCACAAGCGAGGGCGGGATGATTTGCGCCAGCGTGCCGGAGGCGGCGATAACGCCGGCGGCAAGGCGACGGTCGTAGCCGTAGCGAAGCATGATCGGCAGCGAGATCAGGCCCATGGATATCACCGATGCGGCGACAACACCGGTGGTGGCGGCAAGCAGCGCGCCGACGAAGATCACTGCATAGGCCAGGCCGCCACGGATCGGGCCGAACAGTTGGCCGATCGTGTCGAGCAAATCTTCGGCCATGCCGGATCGCTCAAGGATCAGCCCCATGAAGGTGAAGAAGGGAATGGCGAGGAGCGTGTCGTTGGACATCGTGCCCCAAATCCGGTCCGGCAGTGCGCCAAGGAGCGGCCAAGACAGGCTGATTTCGCCGTTCGACAGCGGGGCAAGTTCAACGCCAACGATAAAGAAGAAAAGGCCATTGGCTGCGAGTGCGAAGGCGACCGGGTAGCCGAGCAGGAGGAAGACGACGAGGCCCGCGAACATGATCGGGGCAAGGTTTGTGGCGATGAACTCAATCATTTGCATCACCCTTCACTGCAGGTGCCATTTCGAGCGGCATGTGGGTGGCAAGGTGCGGGTTCGGATCGTCGATCAGCCCTTGCATGATGGCGATGCGCTTGATGATTTCAGAGAGGCACTGGAAGGTCAGGAGAATGAACCCGGCCAGAATGACCGCTTTGGAAGGCCACAATATCAGCCCGCCGGCGTTTGCCGAGACCTCGCCCGATTTGATCGCGTGGATGGTGTAGGGCGTTAAAAGCCACAGCATCAACAGACAGAAGGGGAGGAGGAAAAAGACATGGCCGAGCAGGTCTATCCAGTCCTGCGTGCGTTTTGAACGGGCTCCATAGAAAATGTCTATGCGGATGTGTTCGTTTTGTTTGAGCGTGTAGGCGGCGGCGAGCATGAATACCGCGCCAAACAGATACCACTGCGCCTCCAGCCAGGCGTTGGAGGACATGTTGAACAATTTGCGGACGATGGCATTTCCGGCGCTGACCAAAACGGCGGCAAGGATGAGCCACGATACAGATTTGCCAATGAACTCATTGATACGGTCTATCAGCCGCGACAGTTGGAGCAAAAAGGTCAATTTCCCCTCCCAAGGCTATTGAAGCGCCGCTTAAAGCGAACGTGAGGGGCAGTCTAACGGTGGATCGGGTTGAAGCAAGCAGGAACAGGTTGTGTGGCTCAATTGCCTGTTCAAAAGCGTTGATCTGATGTGGTCCGGTTTTCCACGCGCAAGCAAAGCGCCATCGCAAGGACGCTGTAGAAGGCGAGTTCGCGCCAGACGATCGGGAAGTAGCCATCCCATAGGGACTCTGCTTCGCCGAAGAGAAAGGCACCCGCTGCAGCGTGTACCGGTTTTGAAAAGCCGCCTGCGGAGGCAATGAACAGAACCTTCAAACCATATGTCAGCCCGGCGCCAAATGACATGTTGCCGAAGTACAGCGTGGCGAGCATGCCGCCGAATGCCGCGAGCGCACCGCCTGCAAGCACGGCGTTGCGGCGGACTTTGGCGGCATCAATGCCACACAGGCTTGCGGCGGCAGGATCATCGGATACCGAACGCAGCGCCCGGCCGGCGATGGTTCGGTTCAGAACGAGTTCCGCTGTGATAATTGTCGCTGCGATGGCAGCCAGGTTGACAAGCTGAAATGCGGTCAGCGTCGGTGAATCGTTGAAAGGCATCAGGCGCGTCTGCATATTCAGAAGCGGTGGCAACCAATAGTCACGCGTATCTGCGCCAAGCCTTGCCCCCTCCATCAAAATGATCGCCATACCCAAGGTCACGGTGATCATCATATTCGGTGCACGGTCAATAAAGCGGGGCACGATCAACCGCGCGAGAACCAAAAGGACGATACCGGTTAAAATGATCGAGGACATGGCACCAAAGGCAAGTGCTGCGGACAAGGTCATCCAGAGTGCAGTGTAGCCTGTTGTCGCGCCAAGGACGAGGATTTGGCCAGAGAATGCGAACACCGCTCCGTGGGCAAGGTTTGCGCGTTTGGTGACGCAATAGGTCAAAACATAGCCGTAGGACAACAGTGCATAGAGCGCGCCGTTGTGCAGGCCGTTGGCAATGATCTGGAGGAGGTAGGCCAATGTGCGCTCCGTTGCTGCACATATTCTAACTTGCAAAATGGAATTTGCCAGTTATAATTTTGCATGGCTTTTCAATGGACATCTCACAGGTTTTCCGGCGGGTTGCTGGCGTTGGATCTGGTCAACACAGTTGTTTGCCGCGAAGATCCGGCCCGTCGGGCGGACCGGTTTGAAGATCCGGAAACAATCGAAGGATTTGTGGCCGCTGCCGCAAAGTTCCGCATGAATGAACTGGGCGGGTGCGACCTGATTATACCACCAAACGCCGATATGCGGACATCTCTTCTCGGCTTGCGGGAGGCGGTCAATGATTGGGTGCGACCGCAAATCAAGGGCGAACAAGACAGCGGCGATGCGTTGTCCCGATTGTTCGCTGCCGCAGCTAAGTCTGCAATGCCGCCAATGCCGGATGGAGGCGTACCACTGGGACGCGCTGCGGCGCTCTCGGCCATGCGATTGTTTGATCCGGCAATCATGGCGCGGACGAAGACCTGTCCCAATTGTGATTGGTTGTTTTTGGATAACAGCAAGAACAGATCACGGCTTTGGTGCGACATGAATGTGTGTGGCAATCGTGCCAAGGCGAAAGCGCACTATCAGCGCAAATCCGGCGCGCAGTTGGCAAATGAGGAAAGGCAATGAAATTTCCAAATCTCAAAATTGCGTTGGTGATATTTCTGGTGGCTTGCAGCGGTTGTCGCGAAAGTGGCACGGACGAATATCTCGTCCTCACCGGCAAAGTCTTCATTTTCAATTACCGGATTGCTACGGCAACTTATGTTGTCACCTTCGGCAAAGCGCGCCCCATTCCCGACGGTTCATCCGTTGTTGCGGTGTTTGAAAATCCGGCCGGCGGTGAGGCTTTGCGCGTTGAGCAAAAGGTCTGGCCACTTCTGGACAAGGTTTCGCTTGAAAGTCCACCGCTTTCTTGCGTCGTCAAGGACAGGCCATATAATTTTACGGTCAGTCTGATCGGTCCGGACAAGAAGACGCTGCAAAGCATCAAGTCGACACTGACTTCAACGCTGGACCAGTCCATTTTGCCGGATCGCCCGTTGGTTGTTGGCCCGGTTTATACACCCAATCCAGAGCTTGTGGGCCATCCGGATGGAAAAAACAGTGCTCTTGACAAAAACCCATGTCTGCGTTGACGGGTTTTGCATAAAATTCGAAATTTAAGTAAATATTCCTAAATAAAATAGATTTTCTTTGTATATTTTTAGACTATTATTTGTAACTTGAGCTTTATTTGTCAAAAATATACGTAAAATATTCTTGCGTTGGTACTTCTACAGTTCATTTGTTGAAATTTATGGATATCGACGGCCAAACAATTTTTGGTTGTATAGAGTTGTAATCAATTTTTGGTTGCCGCCGGGTTAACTAAGGGGTTTCTTAGGAAATTGATGGTACCGAATGCTCAGCCACGCATGCGAGCATCGTAATGAAGAACAAAAATAACGCAGGCCTGCCCGACGAGATCTATGTTCCGTTTGTAGAGTCACTGTACTCAAACCGGGGCGTGGTAGTGTTCGGCTTTCTCGCGCAGGCTCTGATCGCATTTGCGATTGGCGAAAGCACGGGCGACCCGCTGTTCCGCATTTTTGCGGTTTCATTTCTGATTACCGGTACTTGCCGCGTTTTGGACTCGATGTCGTTCGACATGGCCAAGATCGGCAAAAATGCAGTTCATCTGAGCCGCAGGTGGGAATATCGATATACGATTGGTGTCAATATTCTTGCCCTTCAAATCGGTGCCTTGACTTGCGTTGCCATCCTATCGCGCGATGCCTTCGCCGAGTTTGCCGCCATGACGCTGACCATGGCAACCATGGTCACGATCGTAGGCAAAAACTTCGCCTCGCAACGCATCGTGCATCTGTTCTCATTTTTCGTGTTCGCCCCGATATTCTTTGCTTTGGTCCAGGTTGGCGGATGGAAGCACTATGCTGCTGCCGGACTTTTGGTGCCATTCTTCATGTCGGTCAGTTCGATGGCCCGCTACGTGCGCGAATTTTTGCGCGAAGCGGTGGTCCGGCGTATCGAAGTGAAAGAAATCGCCGACAAGCTTGACGTTGCCCTGAACAACATGCCTCAAGGTTTGATCATGTTCGACAGTGATAACCGCGCGATTGTAGTGAACAAGCGCGCCGTTGAAATGTTGAAGGCGGCAAGTGGCGAAACGCTGAACAACCGCCCGCTGAAAACCATTTTGCGGTTCTGCCGCTTCAATGGCGTTTTGGGTGGCGCGATGGTTGATACTATCGAGCAGCGCTTGACTGCCATGCTGAACGGCACTGACTCGCGCAAGTTCACTTTGAAATCGAGCGATGGCGGCACGGTGGAATTTTCGGGCAAGAAAGCGGGCACCACCGGTGGCGTGCTGATGTTTGAAAATGTGACTGATCGCGTTCAAGCCGAAGAAAAAATTCACCGTATGGCGCGGTTTGACTCGCTGAGTGGTCTGCCTAATCGCTCACACTTCAAGGAGTTGGTCCGCAGCTATCTTATGAAGGCCGGACAGGAGTCCTACTCGGCTTTCTTTGTAATCGACATTGACGACTTCAAGCATGTCAATGACAGCATGGGACACCCGGTTGGTGATGAACTCTTATGCCGCTTTGCCGACCGGATAAACCTGATGGCAGGGGAAACGGCTTGTTTTTCACGGTTTGGCGGCGATGAATTTGTCGGACTTTTGACGAGTTTTGCCACGTCCGCTGATGCGGAATTTGCGGCCCGGCGTACGCTTGCCTCGCTGATCGGCAATTATGACGTCGGAGGCCATCATTTGGCCGTCACGATTTCAGCGGGCATTGTCATTACCCGTTCGCAAGCGTTTGATCTGCCGCAGATGATGATCAAGGCGGATCTTGCGCTTTATGAATCCAAAGCCAGAGGCAAGGGTATATCAACATTGTTTGCCGACGCCATGGACGAGCGTTACCAAAAGCGTCAGAGACTGAAGACCGATCTGAAAAAGGCCATCAAGGAACGGCAGTTGAATGTGTTCTATCAGCCGATCATCAGCGCTGAAACCATGCAAATTGCCACTTGCGAAGCACTTTGCCGCTGGGATCATCCAGAACTCGGTCCCATTTCTCCGGCCATTTTCATTCCTCTTGCGGAAGAAACCGGGACGATTACTGACCTCACTCGTTTCATGCTTGAGCAGGCGTGCGAAGACTGCAAGGGCTGGGAAGGCAATGTCTCTGTCGCGGTCAACTTGTCTGCAGTCGATTTCCGCGGCTCACAGATTGGCGAAATGGTGCGTGTGGCTCTGGCGCGCTCCCGCCTTGAGCCCGGCCGACTTGAGGTCGAAGTGACGGAAAGCGCCATTCTTGAAGATCAGTTCCTTGCGTCCTCGATGCTTCTGGATTTGAAGAAATCAGGAATCCGCATCGCGCTTGATGATTTCGGCACCGGATACTCAAGCCTCAGCTATCTGCATAATCTGCCCTTGGACAAGGTGAAGATCGACCAATCGTTCGTGCGCGAGATTGTCAACAATGACCGGTCGCTGAAACTTGTATCGGGTGTGACGCAATTGGCCCATGAACTTGGGCTTGTCGTAACTGTCGAGGGCATTGAAACGCTTGAGCAGTTTGAGCGCCTTAAAGAACATGCGCACATCGATCTGGCCCAAGGCTTCCTGTTCGGTGCCGCCTTGTCGTCGCGTGGCATTTCCACCCTGATTTCGAGCGTGTTCTCTTTGAACGAAATTGACGTGCGCGCATCGCGCGTTGCCTGATCGCGGCGCTGACCGCCCGTTCACGGTACCAGCCAATTCCCGGTTCGTCGCATCCGTCCCGTTATCCACGCTTATGTCGACGCAATGACCTTTGATCAGCATTGGCAACTTACGCCCATCGGTCTTTTTCCACAGTTTTAAGCACGGCCAAATTGAATCAGCACATATCGACATGACGGTGCAGAAGAATGGATTTCTTCGCCCAAAGGCCGGATTCTGCAATTTTTGATTGATCTGTCGATGTCTAATAGAATGATTTCTAGCTAAATTTATCGGGAAATTAACCAAAGTTTCGCGTCTAGGTTAAAAAAGTCTTTACACAGACTGTAACTTGCTTAGCTTGTGTCCTGTTGCGGGACAGTTTCTGTTCTGCATGGGGCACGAGCAGGCAGTAGAATATCATGAACGCAGTGGATTCCGGACAATCCAACAAAGCTTTTTTGGGCAGCATGTTCAGTTTGCTGGACCGCGTTGAATATCGCCGGATTGTATCTCCAGATGACTTTGAAGCAATTGGCAAACTGCGCGATGCTTCATACAACAGTCGTGAATTTATTGATGCTGACCGGTTCGGATCATTTGTCGACGAATATGATGGCGCGGCAGATTGTTACGTAATCGGCGTTTATATTGATGAAAAGCTGACCAGCACCGTGCGCATTCATTTGGCGTCGGAGCGGCACCTGCATGGTCCCACAGCGACCTACTTCCCTGCGCGTGCAAGGCAACTGGTTGAAAACGGGCAGTGTTATGTTGATCCGTCGCGTTTTGCGGCCGATCATCAGATGTTGTGGCAATATCCGGCCATACCTTTTCTAACATTGCGCGTGGCTGCCATGGCTTCTGAATATTTTAATGCAGCGCATTGCCTGACATTTGTCCGCTCTGATGCAGCTTCCTTTTATCGCCGCAGCTTTGGTTCGGTGGATTTAGAACCGCCACAATCCGTGCGCGGTTTTACAGTGCCGATGATGTTGCTCGGTGCGAAAATCGCTGATATCCGCGAGCGCATTGAAACTCGCTTCCCGTTTTTCAGGTCGCAGCAATGGGAGCAGAAAATGATGTTCGCACCCGAATCGGAACTGAATTATCCGCCGGTGAACATCCTGCCTTCCGCAAGATATGCCAACGCGCATCTTTTCGTTTAACCGCAGTGGAAACGAAAGCGCTCGAATACGTATTTGCGGCGTTTCTGTGATTGCTCTCCGGCGCAGTTTTGTCTATTGCCACAGCATTCGTTTATGGAGGGCATAATGGCTGATCATTCTCAAAACTCCGGTCCGCTGGAAGTCGGCGCTGCGATGGATTATTCCGAGCACGACAAGACCTATGGCCGTTTTCTCGGGCTTGCCAAATGGGGCACAGTCGCGTGCGTTGCCTTGATGGCTGCAATGGCGTTCGGGTTCTTTGTCGGCGGGTTCGCCTCGGGCATTCTGCTCTTCGCGATGATCCTTGGCGTGGCTTACGTCATCCTCTGATATATTTTGCAGCCAGCGGCGGCCAAGCCGTCGCGTTGACCGAAGTTGAAACGCGAGGGTGACCGTATTGGCCCAGACTGTATTTATACCAAAAGAAACCGATCCCGTGGAAACGCGCGTTGGTGCGTCGCCGGATTCGGTCAAGAAACTCATCGGCCTCGGCTTTGATGTGATCGTCGAAAAGGGTGCCGGTCACGACTCGCGCGTCACTGACGATGCGTTTGTGGCTGCCGGCGCCAAGATCGGTTCGGTGTCGGATGGCAAATCTGCTGATGTGGTCCTGAAGGTTCGCCGTCCGTCGGCAACCGAAATCAAGTCTTACAAAAAAGGCGCTGCTGTCATTGCATCCATGGACCCTTACGGGCGCGATGATGATGTCAAGGCCATGGCCGATGCCGGGCTTTCCGCATTCGCGATGGAGTTCATGCCGCGCATCACGCGCGCACAGGTGATGGACGTTTTGTCATCGCAGGCAAATTTGGCCGGCTATCAGGCAGTAATCGACGCGGCTGCCGACTATGACCGCGCCATGCCGATGATGATGACCGCTGCCGGTACAGTTGCCGCCGCCAAAGTGTTTGTCATGGGCGCAGGCGTTGCCGGTCTTCAGGCCATCGCCACAGCCCGCCGTCTGGGTGCCATCGTGACTGCAACGGACGTTCGTCCGGCTGCCAAAGAACAGGTTGCCTCGCTTGGTGCCAAGTTCATCGCGGTGGAAGACGAAGAGTTCAAGGCCGCTGAAACCGCTGGCGGCTACGCCAAGGAAATGTCTGCCGAATACAAGGCCAAGCAGGCTGCGTTGGTTGCCGAGCATATTGCAAAGCAGGACATCGTCATCACCACGGCGCTGATACCGGGCCGTCCGGCACCCCGCCTTGTCTCGAAAGAGATGGTTGCAGCGATGAAACCGGGCTCGGTGATCGTTGACCTTGCAGTCGAGCGCGGCGGCAATGTTGAAGGCGCTGTTCCGGGCAAAGTCGCGATGGTGGGTGATGTGAAGATTGTTGGCCATTTGAATGTGCCAGGCCGTATCGCTGCATCCGCTTCATTGCTTTATGCCAAGAATCTGGTGTCTTTCCTTGAGACGATGGTTTCGAAAGAAACCAAGGTGTTTTCAATCAATCCGGAAGACGAACTGGTCAAGGCAACGCTGCTGACGCACGGCGGGTATGTCGTGCACCCTGCTTTTGCATCCGCTGCTGCACCTGCCGCCGCCTTGGTCAAAGAAACCAAGCCGGAAGCACCTAAAACTGCCGCGAAAAAGCCGGCACCGGCAAAGAAACCTGCATCCAAAGCCAAGGGAGCTGAATGATGGCCAACCCAGCACTCGACAAGGCCCTTGATGGGCTGACCCAAGCGGTGGACACAGTCCGCCAAGTGGCGGACACGATGCCGGATGCCGCAGGCATGATTGCCCACGGCGCGACCGGCGGCATGGTGGACCCGTTTGTGTTCCGTCTGGCGATTTTCGTTCTCGCGATTTTCGTCGGCTATTATGTTGTCTGGTCGGTGACACCGGCGCTGCACACGCCGCTGATGGCGGTTACCAATGCCATCTCCTCGGTTATCGTGGTTGGTGCGTTGTTGTCGGTCGGCATGTCGCTCTCGGGCACAGCAACAGTTTTCGGGTTCATCGCGCTTGTTTTGGCGTCGGTCAACATTTTCGGCGGCTTTCTTGTCACCCAGCGCATGCTGGCGATGTACAAGAAAAAAGACAAATAAGGTCAGGTTCCAATGTCAGCCAGCTTTGCAGCCTTCCTCTATCTCGTCTCCGGCGTCCTGTTCATTCTGGCGCTTCGCGGTCTGTCGCACCCGACCACCAGCCGTCAGGGCAATAATTTTGGTATGATCGGCATGGGCATTGCGATCGTGACCACGCTTTTGCTCACGGGCCTTTCGGTATCAGGTTTGGCGCTTACCGTACTCGGCCTTGGCCTTGGCGGCGGCGCGGGCGCTTACATTGCCCGCAAGATCCCGATGACCGCCATGCCGCAACTTGTTGCGGCCTTCCATTCGCTCGTTGGTCTGGCCGCTGTCATGGTGGCGGCTGCCGCACTTTATGCGCCTGAAAGCTTTGGCATTGGCGAAGTTGGCTCGATCCATGGACAGGCGCTCGTCGAAATGTCGCTTGGAGTTGCCATCGGCGCGGTGACCTTCACCGGCTCGATCATTGCCTTCTTGAAACTAGATGGTCGCATGTCCGGCAAGCCGATCATGCTGCCGATGCGCCATTTTGTGAATGCCGGGCTCGCCATCGCGCTGGTGGTTCTGGTCGGACTTCTGGTCATGACCGAAAGCCACTTCATTTTCTGGCTGATCGTTGGCGTTTCGCTGGCGCTTGGCGTGTTGATGATCATCCCGATCGGCGGGGCGGACATGCCGGTGGTTGTCTCCATGCTCAACTCCTATTCCGGTTGGGCAGCAGCTGGCATCGGCTTCACGCTCGGCAATCTGGCGCTGATCATCACTGGTGCGCTGGTCGGTTCGTCCGGCGCGATCTTGTCTTACATCATGTGCAAGGGCATGAACCGTTCGTTCATCTCGGTCATTCTTGGCGGATTTGGCGGCGAGACTGTTGTCGGCGGCAGCGGTGAGGACAATTCCAACAAGCCGATCAAGCAGGGTTCGGCAGACGACGCTGCCTTCCTTATGAAGAACGCTTCGAAGGTTATCATCGTTCCGGGATATGGCATGGCCGTTTCACAGGCGCAGCATGCGCTTCGCGAAATGTGCGACAAGCTCAAGGCCAATGGTGTTGAGGTAAAGTACGCCATCCATCCGGTCGCAGGCCGTATGCCGGGGCACATGAACGTGCTGCTTGCTGAAGCCAACGTGCCTTATGATGAAGTGTTCGAACTGGAAGACATCAACTCGGAATTCGCCAGTGCCGATGTGGCGTTTGTTATCGGCGCCAATGATGTGACCAACCCGTCGGCGCGCGATGACAAGTCCTCGCCGATCTACGGGATGCCGATCCTCGACGTCGACAAGGCGGGCACTTGCCTGTTCCTGAAGCGTTCATTGGCATCAGGCTATGCAGGCATCGACAATTCGCTGTTCTACAAAGACAGCACGATGATGCTTCTGGGCGATGCGAAGAAGATGACGGACGATATCGTCAAGGCGCTGGATCACTGATCCTTCTGTCTTCGCTGAAATCGAAAAACCAGCCTTGGTGCGGGTTTTTTATTGCCGTTGCAGTGATTTTGCGATGCGCCCGGTGAAGGCTTCGATTTGCGACATTGTCGGCTTTTCCGCCCCATAGAGCGACAACATGGCAAACTGCGCTTGCGGTGCGCAAAGGCCGAAGATGGCTGTCTTCAAGATGCGACGAACCGGGCGGCGCATGACAAACCAGTCAATCCATGCGGGCGAGCCAAGGGTGGTTATAACCAGGACCCGCCTCAGATTTGTCAGGCGCGGTTTGATCGGGCCAAAGTCTGCTGCGTGGTCAAATGCGATGGTTGGCAGGAAAACCCGGTCAATCCAACCTTTCAGGATTGCTGGCATACCGAACCACCAGGTCGGGAAGACGAGGACGAGCGTTGTCGCCGTTGTCAGCAATTCCGCGTGGTCGCCTATACCTTGCGTTTCCGGCGAACCGGAATAATGGCTGGCCCGCTCCGAAGCTGTCAAAGACGGGAGGAAATTTTCCACATATAGATCAATCAGATGAACTGTTGCGCCCTGCGCTTCGAGCGCGCGATTGGCGTCTTCGGCAAACTTGCGGCTAAGGCTCTGGAGGGCAGGGTGGGCGAGCACAATCAGTGCTTTGTCTGCCATGTGCCTTGCCTCACCTTGTCAAATTATTGCGCGGGTGCTGCCTGTGGTGCTTCGTTTGCCCGGCCGCGTGTGCGTGCCAAGCCTGCCTGCGCCGGACCATACGAACCGTCGAGGATGATTGCCCGCTGGTAGGATTTGGTCGCCTTGGCAAATTCGCCACGTTGCTCATAGACCAGCGCCTGATTGGACCAGCTTTCGGCAAGCTTGTCGTTCAGCTTGATTGCCTGATTGAAATCGGCAAACGCATTGTCCAGCGAGCCAAGCGCAACATAGGAAACACCGCGTCCGTTGTAGGGTTCCGGCGCTTCGGGATCGAGCGAGATGGCGGTGGAAAAATCGGCAATCGCGTAATCGTGCTGCTTGCGCGATTGATAGATCAGGCCACGGTTGTGATAGGCGCGCGGATCGGTCGTATCGAGCCGGATCGCCTGTTCGAAATCGTTGAAAGCCTCGTTCGTGCGGCCTGCCTTGCGGTAGAGATTGCCGCGGCCGATGTAGGCTGTGTCATATTTTGGATTGAGCTGGATTGCGCGGTTATAATCACTCGCGGCGTTTCCAAGATCACCCATGAAGCGGTAGACCAGAGCGCGGTTGGCATAGGCCTGGTAAAAGTCCGGCTTCAACTGCAGCGCAGTGTTGAAATCGGCCAATGCCTCGCGATATCGGCCGGCACGGCCAAGGGCGGCACCGCGAATGTTGTAGGCGTCCGGGTCTGACGGGTTTTGAGAAATCACGTCAGAAAGTGAAGACAGATTTTCGCTGGACCCTTGAGCCCGGTCGAGCGACGTTGCAATTTCGCCGCCGGGGTTGCTGACGCAACCTACCAGAGCGATCATCGAGGCCACGAGTGAGTAGCGGATGTAAGTCGTCGGAAGTTGCATGCAGCCCGTCCTTCAGATCGCTTCCAGCAAATGGAAACCGGTTTTGCGCTTTTGGAGACGCGTAAAAATTGAAATGCCCGTTACACGCGATTTAAAGACCGAATTGCATTCCTTGTCTACCGCGCGCACACAAACAAAAGGGTGGTGGTGACAAAGCCACCCCACCCTCATAATCGTTCAAGAAGTCGAAATAACGGCAGATCAGCGCGCTGCGGGTGCCGCAACAGCCTTGACGCTGATGAGACCCTCGCGCTGTGCGCGCTTGCGTGCCAGCTTGCGGGCGCGGCGGACTGCCTCAGCCTTTTCGCGGGCGCGCTTTTCGGACGGCTTCTCGTAGTGGCCGCGCATCTTCATTTCACGGAAGACGCCTTCACGCTGCAGTTTCTTTTTCAGAGCGCGGAGAGCCTGATCAACATTGTTGTCACGAACGAGT
>JANMEX010000026.1:0-7061 GCA_031377485.1 Phyllobacteriaceae bacterium | reverse complement strand
CCAAATCTAAAAGACTGCGCAACATAGATGTCCCGCATTCGTCTTAGCAGCTATGAACGGCGTCAGGGGACAACATTGGCGTTTCGGTAATATACCGCCTGTGTCGTCGGCAAACGACAATGTACTTGTAAAAATTGTTGCGTATATTCGCGCGGTCCAAAAACCAATAGGATTTATTGAAATATCGTCTGATGTAATTCTTTCGGCCTGCACTCCAATATCATCGGAAATATAAAGAGATTCAGAATTTTATGGGCCCTAGCTTCTGATTGTCGTATGAATTACTTTCCACGATTGGTGCCGCGCACATAAATGTTATCGATAGGGTTAGTGATTGCCATTGCCTTGCATTGGATGATAATCTGACAGCATGAGATTACTTCGTCCCCTTTTCATCTTCGGCCGTGCGCTCATTATGTTGAGCCTGTTGCTATTGAGTTTTGAGGCGCTCGCAATGCCTGTTGGCATGTCAGCGGAATGCGCAGCAATGATGCAATCCAGTGATGTAAGCCCGGCACCAGATAACAGCAGCAAAAAGAGGGCGTGCCCCTATGCTGCACTTTGTGCTGTTGCTGGATTGTATTTGGACACAACGTCCCTGACAGACTATTCGATGGTAGCCATGTCCAATGTCAACATGGCACGATTTAGCGACACACACGGTGTTGGTGTTGTTTCCGCGCCGCCAACCAGACCTCCCCGTTCCTGATCCAATGGTCGGCTTTTGCCGGTAGCGTTTTCTATTTTCAACGCTCGGAAGCGTCAATTGGCGCTGCTCGTGTTTGCGCTCATTCAGCCGCACGATTTCATGGATTTGGAGACTAAAATGAACTTTTTGAAACTTGGCAGCGTCCGCGTGGCGCTGATCGCAGCGTCGTCAGTTGTTAGCTCGGCAACAATCGCCCATGCTGACATCAAAGACTACAAATTCGAACTTGTGGAAGCCAATGTCAAAGGGGGAGAGGGGATCGTATCGGTCCGCCTTGTCCATTTACCAGATGGCAAGCCGGTCCCCGACGCAGTGATTTTTGCCTCGCGCCTCGACATGGCTCCAGAAGGCATGGAGGCAATGACCACAAGCATAGAGGCACTACCCAGCACAGAACCGGGTGTTTATCCGTTCAAAGTCAATTTGACCATGCAAGGCGGCTGGCAACTATCGCTCGGCGCTAAAGTTCAGGGCGAAGCCGAAACTCTCGAAAACAAGCTCGTCCTAAAGGCAATGCCATGAGTATTCACTCAAGAGCGGTCGTGACCCTCGCCATCATTTCGATGGCGGGGGGGGCAGGCTATTATATTGGCAAATACGGCTTTCCACCTCAAGTGATGAACGCCCTGCCGAAGTCCATAGCCGAGGCTGTAGCCGCTAAACTTCAACCGGCCAGCAACAAGTTGGCAATTACCGACAATCCCAAACCGAAAGAACCAAAAGGTCCGATCATTTATTATAGGGCTCCGGGCAACGCACCGGCATTTTCCGCCAAACCGATGAAGGACGCCAATGGTACAGACTATATTGCTGTTCATGCCAATGAAGACGTGAGTTTTGCTTCAAAAAAGTCCGAGGCCGCCGGGGCTGAAGCTGCGCCTGAAACGGCCATCCTAAGCGAGCGGAAAATCAAATATTACCGCAACCCGATGGGCTTGCCGGACACGTCACCCATGCCGAAGAAAGACTCGATGGGTATGGACTATCTTCCTGTCTACGAGGGTGACGACATCAATGATGGCACGATCAAGCTGACGGCGGGCAAGCTGCAAAGGACCGGTGTCCGCTCCGCGCCGGTTACGCAGCAAGCCATGACAGTTACGATCCGCGCGCCTGGTTCCATTCAGGTCGACGAGCGTCTCGTGTCACTGGTAACGCTGCGCTTTGAAGGATTTATCGACGCCGTTGAAAATGTCACCACGGGCGACCGCGTCAAGAAGGGCGAGCCTTTGATGAAAATATATGGTCCCGGCCTTTCTAGCGCTGCGGCCGAGTATGTGACATCGCTCAGTGCCGGCGGAGAGCCAGCCAGCAAGGGTGCGCGCCGCAAGCTCGAAAACATGGATGTGCCGGAAGCGGCCATCCGCGAGATTGAGAGCAGCCGCAAAGTTCCGGCTTCCATGGTCTGGTCCGCGCCTCAGGATGGCCTTGTCATGCAGAGAAACGCCGTCAATGGTATGCGTGCGGGTCCGGGCGACGTCATGTTCGAAGTTGCGGACACGTCCAAGGTATGGGCGTTGATTGACCTCTCCGAGCGCGATATCGCCATGGTTAAGGTGGGTCAGGCGGTGATAGTCCGCCCGCGCGGCATGCCGGACTATGTAGTTGAAGGAAAGATCGCCTTGATCTATCCGCACATCAACAAAGAGACGAGAACGGGGCGCGTACGCATTGAGCTTGATAATCAGGACGGCAAGCTCCTGCCGGACCTTTATGTGGATGCGGATATCTCGACCGGATCCGACGTTCTGGTCCTTACCGTTGCGGACAGCGCGGTAATTGATTCGGGTGACCGGCAGATTGTCATACTCGACAAAGGTGAGGGCAAGTTTGAACCACGTCCGGTCAAAATCGGGCAGCGTGGCAACGGCCGAACGGAAATCATAGAAGGCGTGGTCGACGGCGATCGGGTCGTCGTCTCTGCCAATTTCCTTATCGATGCCGAAAGCAATCTGAAAGCCGCGCTGCAAGGTTTGAATCCCGAGGAGCAGGCCCAATGATCGCCAAGCTGATCGAATGGTCGGCCCGAAATGTCATGCTGGTGCTGATAGGCGCGCTGTTTGCGGTCGCTGCTGGCGTCTATGCAGTCAAAAACTCCGCCTTGGACGCCATCCCTGATCTCTCGGATACTCAAGTCATCGTTTATACCGAATATCAAGGTCAAGCACCGCAAGTGGTCGAGGATCAAGTTACTTATCCACTGACGACAGCCATGCTCACAGTGCCAAAATCAAAAGTCGTGCGTGGCTTTTCGTTCTTCGGTGTGTCCTTCGTTTATATCATTTTCGAAGACGGCACCGACATTTATTGGGCACGCTCAAGAGTGCTTGAATATCTCAACGCCGTGTCTCGCCGACTGCCAAGCGGCGTAACGCCGACGCTTGGACCTGACGCGACCGGTGTGGGTTGGGTCTATCAATATGCCTTGCAATCCAAGGTCAGAACGCTTGCTGAGCTTCGATCCTTGCAGGACTGGAGCGTGCGTTATGGTATTGCCAAGGCCGAGGGCGTCGCGGAAGTTGCCAGCGTTGGCGGCTTCGTCAAACAATATAATGTTGTCGTCGATCCCAATCGTCTGCGCTCATTTGGTATTCCGCTCCTCGCGGTGCGCGACGCCATCCGTGGCAGCAATATGGATGTGGGCGGGCGCACGGTAGAGCTTTCTGAATTCGAATTCATCGTGCGCGGACGCGGCTATGTAAAGAGCGTCGAAGACCTGTCGCAGGTCGTGTTGAAGGTAGAAAACGGCACGCCGGTAACCTTGAAAGATGTGGCGCGGATCGAGCTTGGCCCGGACGAGCGGCGCGGCATCACGGAGCTGAATGGCGAGGGTGAGGTGGCGAGCGGCATCGCACTGCAGCGCTTTGGACAGAATGCGCTGGATGTGATCGACAATGTCAAGGCGCGGCTCAATGATATGAAGGCGAGCCTGCCCAAGGATGTTGAGATTGTCCCGGTCTATGACCGTTCAGACCTGATCCATGCCGCCGTTGAGACTTTGAAAAGCACGCTGCTCGAAGAGAGCCTTGTTGTCGCGCTGGTCTGCGTGGTGTTCCTCCTGCATTTCCGCTCGGCGCTTGTCGCCATACTTTTGCTGCCGGTCGGCATATTGATGGCGTTCGCCGCAATGAAATATCTCAACATCGGCTCCAACATTATGAGCCTTGGCGGCATTGCCATCGCCATCGGCGCGATGATTGACGGCGGCATTGTGATGATCGAGAACGCCCACAAACATCTTGAACGTGCGCCCAAGGACAAGCCCCGGCTTGAAGTCTTGATTGATGCTGCGAGCGAGGTAGGGCCGGCGCTGTTTTTCTCGCTTCTCATCATCACCGTCTCGTTCCTGCCGATATTCACAATGGAGTCTCAAGAGGGGCGGTTGTTCTCGCCGCTGGCCTTCACCAAGACTTTCTCAATGGCCTCTGCAGCGATCCTGTCGATCACCTTGGTTCCGGCCTTGATGGTGATTTTCGTGCGCGGCCATATCGTCCCCGAGCACAAAAACCCGATCAATCGCTTTCTGATTTGGATCTACAAGCCTTTGATCGAAAAGGTCTTGAAGGCGAAAGCCCTGACAATCCTGATCGCGCTTGTGGCGCTCGGGTTAAGCATCTGGCCAGCGCGGCAATTGGGCAGCGAATTCATGCCCAGCCTGAACGAAGGCACGTTGATGTATATGCCGACAACTTTGCCCGGCATCTCTGTCACCAAGACGGCGGAGCTGTTGCAGACGCAGAACAAGATCATCAAGACATTCCCGGAAGTCGCCTCGGTCTACGGAAAAGCTGGACGCGCCGAGACCGCCACTGACCCAGCCCCGACCGAAATGTTTGAAACTGTGGTCAATCTGAAACCAAAGGAAGAATGGCGGCCCGGTCTCACGGTAGATGGTTTGATAGCCGAACTCGACAAGGCTTTGCAGTTTCCCGGCGTCTCCAACGCCTGGACGATGCC
Source organism: Phyllobacteriaceae bacterium (assembly GCA_031377485.1). Taxonomy (GTDB): domain Bacteria; phylum Pseudomonadota; class Alphaproteobacteria; order Rhizobiales; family Rhizobiaceae; genus JANMEX01. Next base: position 2,395 of record JANMEX010000026.1, on the reverse strand, counting down.
GATCAAGGCACGCACCGACATGCTCGCCACCGGCATTCGCACGCCTGTCGGAATAAAAGTGCTGGGCACGGATCTTGTAGAGATGGAAAAGCTCGCGCGCGAGATCGAAACCGTGGTGAAAGCTGTCCCCGGTACATCGAGCGCCTATGCCGAGCGGGTGATTGGCGGCTATTACCTCGACATTATTCCAGACCGCGCATCATTGGCCCGCTATGGTCTGATGGTCTCTGATGTACAGGACACCGTGTCCGTTGCGCTCGGCGGCGAAGCTATCACCACGACGGTTGAAGGCCGCGAACGCTATGGTGTCAATCTGCGTTACCCGCGCGACCTGCGCTCTGATCCCCAGTCCATCGCTCGCGAAGTGCTGATCGACTTGCCGGGAGGTGGAACGGTGCCGATTGGCGATGTTGCCGAAGTCAAGTTGTCACGTGGCCCGACGACAATCCGCACTGAAAACGGCCAATTGGCGGTTTATATTTTCGTCGACATTCAGGGCCGTGATCTGGGTGGTTATGTGAAAGATGCGAAAGCCGCAGTTGCCGCCAGCATTGAGTTTCCGGCTGGATCTTACGTGGTTTGGAGCGGGCAATTCGAATATCTTGAACGCGCCACGGCACGGCTGAAACTGGTCGTGCCGGTGACGCTGCTGATCATCTTCCTGCTGCTGTTTCTCAACTTCCGCCGCCTCACCGAGACATTCATCGTTATGCTGTCGCTGCCTTTTGCGATGGTTGGCGGCCTGTGGCTGATGTGGTGGCTCGGCTTCAACTTTTCCGTCGCGGTCGCCGTCGGGTTTATCGCGCTGGCGGGTGTTGCGGCAGAAACAGGTGTCATCATGCTGATCTACCTCGACCAGGCAATGAAAGAACTGCACGCGGAGCGCCAGGCCGAAGGTAGGCCTTTCACCCGCGCTGACCTGCAAGCCGCCATTATGCTCGGCGCCGTCGAACGCGTGCGGCCAAAAATGATGACCGTCGTCGCCATCATGGCCGGACTCATTCCAATCCTGTGGAGCACCGGCACTGGCTCTGAGGTCATGCAGCGCATCGCCGTGCCGATGATCGGCGGCATGATTTCATCGACCATACTGACGCTGGTGGTGATCCCGGCGGTGTATGGCTTGGTGAAGGGAGTTGGGTTAGCGGACCGTGGTCCGATCGTAGCAAAAAATGCTTTGGTAACAGGTTGAGTGCAAATTCTTTTGGACATCGCTGGAATGAAAGCGGTCGATTGCTCAACAAGCCAGATTGGTACCGATTGGAAAGCCTATGGAACCATCTGAGAGTAAGCCCCGCATTGATTGGGTTGATTGTGCAAAAGGCATTTGCATTATTCTCGTCGTGTTCAAGCATGCCAATGGCGGCGTCGAAAAACTCTTGAGCGTTGAGACATGGTTCACGGATTTGTCGCGTGGGCGAAACCCTTTAGAATGCCGGATTGCGGATTGCCAGAGGATTTGCGGCGCTTAGCAGTGACTCCATGTTGAGATTTAGCACAGGGCCGGTTGTCTCACCGTGATCGGCTCTCAACATGCCTACCATTTATGCAAACTCAATGTTGACCGTAAATCGAATATCTGATTTATGATTTGCGGTATGATTATATCTCGTCCCGACCTGACATCGGCTGTACGCAAAGCAATCACACTTAGCCCTGCGGTGGCACTGCTCGGACCACGGCAGGTAGGCAAGACGACCATGGCGCGAGCGCTTGCTGACGAAACCGAAGGCACGCTATATCTTGATCTGGAGCGCAGTACAGATCTACGGAAACTTGAAGATCCACGGGCTTTACTGCAAGCACAAGCTGGCCATCTCACAATCATCGATGAAGTGCACCGCGCTCCATATCTGTTTGCCGAATTGCGCGGCATCATCGACGAACGGCGGCTCGCTGGCGAACGGGCAGGGCACTTCCTGCTGCTCGGATCGGCGTCCCTTGACCTTGTCCAACACGCATCCGAATCCCTTGCGGGCCGAATCACCTACATAGACATGGGTCCGATTGCCGTCCCCGAAGCGGTTTCAGCTGGAATTTCGACCGATGCGTTGTGGCTTCGAGGCGGATTTCCAGACAGCCTAACTGCAGCGACTGATGAGCACAGCTACACGTGGCGACAAAACTTCATCCGAAGCTATCTTGAACGCGATGTGCCAATGTTTGCACCGCGTATGCCGTCAACCACCATCGGACGTCTCTGGGCTATGTTAGCAAACGGGCAGGGGACTTTGCTAAACAATGCACGGCTAGCGCAAGGTTTGGGCGTCGCTGCGCCGACAGTCAACCGCTACATAGATTTACTGGCCGACCTGATGTTACTTCGCCGATTGGCACCATGGAGCGGCAATATCGGCAAACGCTTGGTGCGCAGTCCGAAGGTCTATGTGCGCGA
>JANMEX010000232.1:0-2481 GCA_031377485.1 Phyllobacteriaceae bacterium | reverse complement strand
ACATGGGCGCGAACCGCGTCAGCTTTACCGGCGCCGTTGGAATATCCCCCGAAGCAAATTCCAATACTTCAGATAACTATCGGTTCGAAGTGATTTCAAATGACAGCCAGTTGCAGCCTATCGATTCTCCTGAACGGCGGCTTGCGCTTTCATTCCGGCTGGCTGGCACGTTTGATGCAGCTACCAAGACAGTGCGGTTTTCCGATATGGCAGGCCGGACACTTGGCGGTGATGTGATCGGGCAGGGCACGATGCGTTTTGCGGGAGGTACACCTGAAATGATATTCGGGTTCAGAATCCCGAGTATGAAAATTTCTGATGCCAAACAGCTTTGGCCCGCAATGATTGCCGCTGGCGCCCGCAAGTGGGTGCTCGACCATGTCTATGGCGGAACGCTGATTGATAGCCGAATTGATGTCACCTTCGATCATGGTTTCTTTGATCCGCTGCCTGAGGGAGCCGTCCGTGCTGTTGTTACCCCAGAACAAGTGATTGGCGATTTCAATGTTCAAAATGTCAGGTTTGACGTGATCGGTGACTTGCCGCCTGTGAGGGATGCCTCCGGGCATGTTGAGGTGCGTGGCGCTGATACTTTGATAACGGTAAGCAAAGGCACCGCCTATTTGGATGACGGCACCACAGCGGAGATGTCCAATGGAACTTTGGCAATACCGTTTGTTGCAGTGGGGCCGATCATCGGAAATCTGTCGATGGATATCGCTGGTCCAGCGCAGACGATTGCCAGCCTATCAGATCGCGACCCGATTAAGGCGATGCAAAAGGCACCGGTAGCTGCCAGTGATCTTTCAGGTGACGCAATTGCACACATCGAAGCCTCATTTCCCCTCAAGAAATCAGATGGTGCGCCCAGAACTGTGTGGAAGGCGGCTGTCGATTTCAATGGGTTGTCGATTGCCAAGGACTTTAATGGTCAAAAACTCTCAGATGCAGATGGGCGCCTTGAAGTAGACCAGAAAACAGCAACTTTCGTTGCCAAAGGCAAGCTGAATGGCATACCCGCCGACATAAGCCTCACCGAACCGATCGGCGATTCTGGAGCCAACAGGGATTTCAGTGCCAAGCTGAAGTTGGACGATAAAGCGCGCGCAACTCTTATGCCGGGCATTGGTGATATGCTCAAAGGCGTCGTCAGCGTCGATGTTTCGGATGGCGGCGACGGTTCGCAGTTGGTTAACGCAGATCTCAAAGGAGCGTCAATCAACCTGCCGTGGGCGGGATGGAGCAAGGGTGCCGGTGTGCCGGCGCAGGCGACATTCAAGCTAAAAAAGAACGGAAGCTCAACATCTATCGATGACTTCAAACTGGAAGGCGATACGTTTCGCTTTTTTGGAAATATCGACCTGGACGGAGGCAAATTTTCAAAAGCGGATTTCAGCTCGGTTAGGCTCAACCGTGGTGACAATGCATCCGTTTCAATTCAGCGCGCGAAGGGCGGTTATGATGTTTCGGTCAAAGCCGACGCATTGGATTTGCGCAGTCTTTTGAAGCGTGTGCTGACCAGTTTTGAGAGTACTGCAAAGGCAACTGGCTCCGACACTGTCAGATTAAAGGCTGTGATTGGCTCTGCCACCGGGTTTGGCAATGAACAGCTAAGAAATCTGCAAGCGAACTATACGGGCAAAGGTTCAACTGTGCTTGCATTTAACGCAACTGGCACAACGGAAGGCGGCGGAGCCATTTCGGTTGAAAATCGCTTCGTTGACGGAAGCAAGACGGTACAAATCCAAACTGCTGATGGCGGAGCATTGCTTCGTTTTCTTGACTATTACGACAAGATGCAGGGTGGCCAGATCAGCGTTTCGCTTTCTGCAAATGGCAACGGACCTTTGTCTGGTGAGGTTGATGCACGAAACTTCCTGATTATTGGTGAGCCGCGCCTAAAGTCACTTGTTGGTTCGCCCGTTACGCGTGACGGGCAGAGCATCGCAAAGGCTTCGAAAAAGCAAATTGATGTTTCCCGGGTCAAATTCCAGCGCGGATATTCTGTCATCCAGAAAGGCACAGGATATCTCAAGCTGGCCAAAGGCATTCTCAGGTCTGATCAAATCGGCTTGTCTTATGAAGGCACGCTTTATGATCCGGATGGCCGTATCAACATGACCGGCACTTTCCTTCCTGCGTTTGGTTTGAATCGCATTTTCGGGGATATTCCGATCATTGGAGATATACTCGGCAATGGTCGCGACAATGGTCTGATTGGGATTACCTTCAAACTTTCTGGTCCAGCAAAGTCACCAAAGCTGTCTGTCAACCCGCTCTCACTGGTTGCCCCGGGCATATTCAGACAGATTTTCGAGTTTCAGTAAACTCAAACCGGCCTGATCAGGATGTGTTTCTTTTTGCCAAGCGACAGTTTTACAACGCCTTCCTGTGATATGTCGGCAGCTGAAACCATATGACGATCGTCATTTGCAGGTGCGTCGTTCAATCTCACTGCGCCGGCTTGCACATGGCGACGGG
>JANMEX010000008.1:0-2060 GCA_031377485.1 Phyllobacteriaceae bacterium | reverse complement strand
CGAATATCCAATCCTGCTGTTGATGTCGCTTGCTACGCTGAAGCGTTTTAGAGGGGCTTCGCTGACACGCATGGTTGCCTATACTGCGGCATTCACCGTCGCTGTCTTGATCATTTTGCTGTCTGTTCAATGGTCCGGGATTGGGCCGGTCTATGCCAACGAAGGGTCTCTTGCGGTCGTCAACGGGGTTTTGTTCATCGCCGCATTGTATGCGCTATTTCGCGTGCCACTCGCCGTGGCGGCTCTGTGCGTTGCAATTTTTGCGAACAATATGATCAAGTTTCAGTTCTATCAAAACTATCTGTCGGCCCGCAGTTTCTTCGGTGTGGTTCGGGTCCTCGATATTCATGAAGCCGGTGTTCGCAATTTCCTGCATGGGACAACGCTACATGGCGCGATGCGACTGAAAGATCTGGACGCGCCTGGCGCTCCGATGCCGCTTACCTACTACACAGCAGACGGTGGACTGAACCTTGCGATCAAAGCTGTTCGTGAAAACCGCGGTGGTCAAATCGGAAGTACCGGTATCATCGGCGTCGGCGCTGGAAGTCTTACGTGCCAAATGAAGCCAGGTGAAAAACTGGAGCTGGTAGAAATTGACCCGCTTGTTATGAAAATCGCCTTGGATCCAAGTGAGTTCCGCTTTCTCTCCGAATGTGGAAAAGGCGCGAAGATCACAATCGATGACGGGCGGCTCGCCATGCGCGACACCGCAGATGCAAGCTATGACTTGTTGATATTGGATGCGTTTTCATCTGACTCAATTCCGGTTCACATGATGACCTCCGAAGCCATTGAACTTTTCATGCGAAAAGTGAAACCGGGTGGTTTGCTCGTCTTGCACATCTCGAACCGCCATCTGGATTTAAAAAGTGTTGTTGGAGCAAATGCCAAAAAGCTTGGTCTCAGTGCTGTCGTTGGAAATTTCAAGCCGGTAAACAATGCCGAGACAATGAACATTGCGACGCCCAGCATCGTGGCAGTGTTGGCGCGGCAGCCTTCGGACTTTGGGGTTTTGCTGGCAGACAAACGCTGGATGCCCGCCGATGATCACGACATCACGCCTTGGACAGATGGCTACTCAAACATCCTGCAGGCGATGTGGCGGCACTACACGACAGAATGACAGGCGATGTCGTTCATCATGCGCAATGCAGTGCGGACCGTTTCCAGCCTGACTTGTTCGCGCCCAATATCACCGAACCGGCATTCGCAGTGAGCGGTGCGCTCATATGTTGCCGCCGCAATGTGTACAAGGCCAACCGGTTTTTCGGGTGATCCCCCACCGGGGCCGGCAACCCCTGTAACGGCAACCGTTATGTCGGCACGCGAATGGGTTAGTGCTCCATTGGCCATTTCGATGGCCGTTTCTTTCGAAACAGCACCAAATTTGCCCAGTGTCTGCTCCATGACGCCGAGCATCGCAATCTTGGCTTCGTTCGAATAGGTAACGAAGCCACGATCAATCACATCAGACGACCCCGCAATCTCAGTGAGAGCAGCCGCTATAAGGCCACCAGTGCAGGATTCGGCGGTCGCAATTTTCAAGCCACGCTTGCGACATTCGCCGAGCAATGATGTTGCCAGCAATTCGATGTCTTCAGGAAAGAGGCTCATTTCAATTGCCCGGGATAAACAACGGTAGCTGTCGCGATAGCCGCAATGCCCTCTTTGCGGCCAATAAAGCCAAGCTTTTCGTTTGTCGTTGCCTTGATTGAGACCCGATCCAGATCGATCTCCAAAACCGACGCGACGGCAGCCACCATCGCCTCACGATGCGGTCCGATTTTTGGAGCCTCGCAAATCAGTGTAATGTCGGCGTTGGCAATCCGACCGCCTGCGGCCCGGACAATATTGGCCGCGTGCCTGAGAAATATGCTCGAAGCTGCGCCGCGCCATTGCGGATCACTTGGAGGGAAATGAGTGCCAATGTCGCCGGCGCTGCGTGTTGCCAAAAGCGCATCAGTCAGCGCATGAAGCGCAACATCTGAATCCGAATGGCCATTAAGCTTGGCTTCGTACGGGATTGAGATCCCGCATAGGGTGACGTGATCGCCGGG